>NZ_MBEM01000170.1:0-18910 GCF_001954045.1 Mycobacterium sp. SP-6446
CGCCCCGCGTTCCCAGCGTTTCCACTTGCGCGAACGCCGATCCCGCAGATTGGGATCGATCATGCCCGCGCGCACCAACGCCCGATAGGCCGCCGATTCCGAGGGCACCGGCCGCACCTTGCGCTTGGCCAGCTCGAACACCAACCGCCGCGGGCCCCAATACGGGCGTGAGCGACGCAATTCCAACAATGCGGCTTCCACCGCCGCCGGCATCTGATGCGGACACCACACCGGCCGATGCGACCGATCCACTAGCCCCTCGAGACCTGAGGCCTCATAGCGGGCCAACCAGGTATGCAGCGTCTGCCGCGATACCCCAACTTTCTCGGCCACCTGCGATACCGACAACCCATCGCTGATCACCGCCAACACGGCCTGATACCTCTGCTCGGCCACGCTCAACTCCCTCATCCAGGGAGTGTCAAGGATCAACCGAAGTAACTGTCAACCATCAGCCGAAACACTGTCGCGCATCACCCGAAGGCGAAATGTCAACCATCAGCCGAGGTAATACATGAAATACGGTGGGGCGGGCGGGGCTCGAACCCGCGACCAACGGATTATGAGTCCGCGGCTCTAACCAACTGAGCTACCGCCCCCGCTTGGTGCGGCACCAATGGTGCCACGCCGCCGTTAGCTGAACACCGTCTGGCCCTCGGCGTCGAGCAGGTAGCGCTCGGTGCCGTGATCGACTCGGGCGGCGTCGGCGCCCAGCGACACCGCGATCTTGTTGCTGGCATTGCGCATGACGTCGAAGGTGAGCTCCACGGCTTTCGCCTCGGAAAACCTGGAGCGCACCTCGGCGGCAACGTCGGCGACGAGGTGCGCAGGAGTCCAAATTAACGCATCGGTGTAGCGAAGCGCTGCTTTAGCGCGCTCGTCGAGCAAACTTGAGTCCTCGTAGCGCTCGATATCGCCGTACAGGGTCTCGGAGCCTCCGGCGTCGAGGGCGGTGGTTTCGCGCAGGGATTTGCACAGCCGGCAGTTGTGCTGGGCCGCGCCGCGCAGCCGGACCAGCTCGGCGGTGACGGGATCAAGCGCCCGCATCCGCGCCACCGCGGGCAGGAAGTCGTTGAACACCACATCGGAAGGGTCCGTGGTGTGATCCCACGAGATAGGGCCGTCAACCCAGTCGAGATACTCGGAGCCGACACCGAGCGCCTCGAACCCAGCGCGCACCCGCGGAACGAAGTCGGCGATATACATCTGCACCACAACGCCAAAGGTGCTGTCCCCCAACTGCTTCCACAGCCGCGACCGCTGCTCGCCGGTGATCGCCGAGACGTCGACGCTGAACTGCTCGGCGAACTCGGCGACGACGGCCTCCGCCTCGGAAGCGGGCTCGTCCACCTCGACGCACGCGGGCAACGGCGGCAACGACAACGTCTGCCCGCACACCCGCCGCACCAGTCCCGTGATGCGTCCGTCGCCCGGCGACAACGCCACTAACCGCGTCAGCATCCGTCACACGTTAGAACCCGCCCCGCCGCTGGGCAATCGGCTAGTGCGCCTGGCTCACCGACGACATGTAGAAGTCCGGGATGCGCAGCGACGGCATCGCCGCCCGGGTGGCCCAATCTCCCCACTCGCGCGGCAGGGTCTTCTCGCTGGCCCCGGCCTCGGTGGCCCGCCGAAGCAGGCCCAGCGGGCTCTCGTTGAAGCGGAAGTTGTTGACGGCCGCGGTCACCTCGCCGCCTTCGACCAGGTATACGCCGTCGCGGGTCAGGCCCGTGAGCAGCAGTGTGGTCGGGTCGACCACCCGCATGTACCACAGCGTGGTGAGCAGCAGTCCGCGCTCGGTGCCCGCGATCATGTCGGCCAGTTCAGCCGACCCGCCCGTCATCACCAGGTTGTCGGCGGCCACGGCGACCTGGGCGTCGTATTTGGCGGCAATGGCCCGCGGATACGCCAGCGCGTTGATCACCCCGTCGCGGATCCAGTCCACCTGGCCGATCTCCATGCCGTTGTCGAACACCGACACGGTCTCCGAGGAGTTGCTCGTCGCGACGAACGGCGTGCAGACCAGGCCCGGCGCCATCGGATCGGAGAACAACGTCAGCGGCAGATCGGTGAGCCGCTCCCCTATCCGGGTCCCGCCCCCGGGGGCGGAGAAGGCGGTCCGGCCCTCGTGCGCGCCGCGGCCGGCCATCGACCAGCCCAGGTAGATCATCATGTCTGCCACCGTCGATGGGGGCATGAGCGTCTCGTAATGCCCCGCTGGCAATTCGACGGTCCGCTGCGCCCAACCGAGCCGCGTCGACAGCTGCTCGAGCAGCAGATCCGTTGGCACATCGACGAAATCGGGCGTGCCGACCCCCACCCAGGCGCTCGCGTCGCCACGCTTGCCGTTGATCTCCACCGCACCGGCGGGCTGGGTGAAGCGGCGGCGCAACCCGGTCGACGACGCCAGGAACGTCGTCGAAACACTATGGTGCGCATAGCCATACAAACGGTCGCTGCCCTTGAACCCGCGGCTCAGCGAAGCGGCGAGGTCGCCGAATATCTCCGGGCCCGTCCCCGTCGCGGGGGCATTCCAATCGGCCGGCACCCCGGCATCGGCGAGCAGCGGTGCGGCATCGCCGGCCTCCGGCGCGGAGCGGGCCGCGTCCTGGGACGCCGCAACCAGCCCGGGGATCACCCGCGGATCCACTTCCGCGGAAACCATGGTGCCGACGCGCGTGCTGCTGCCGTCGCGCACAATCGAAATCACCGTCACGCTGCGGTTGACCGAAACCCCATTGGTGGTCATCGAATTGCCCGCCCAGCGCAACGTCGCCTCGACGCGGTCGGTGACCAGAACCATGGTCTCGTTGGCGCCGCCGCGTTTTGCCGCCTCGTCCAAAACGATGTTGACGACGTGCTGCGCTGAAATCATCGGCCACCCTCTGTACGGGTGTTGAGCACGTTGACGCCCCGGAACAACGCCGACGGGCAGCCGTGGCTGACGGCGGCGATCTGTCCGGGCTGGGCCTTGCCGCAGTTGAGCGCGCCGCCCAGCCGCCAGGTGGACGCGCCGCCCACGGCTTCCATGGAATTCCAGAAGTCGGTGGTGGTCGCCTGATAGGCGACATCGCGCAACTGGCCGTCCAGGCGGCCGTCGCGAATCCGGAAGAACCGTTGCCCGGTGAACTGAAAGTTGTAGCGCTGCATGTCGATCGACCACGACTTGTCGCCGACGATGTAGATGCCGTCCTCGACCCGGCCGATCAAATCGGCGGTACTGGTGTCGTCGGGGCCGGGCTGCAGCGACACGTTGGCCATCCGCTGGATTGGCACGTGGTGCGGCGAATCGGCATACGAGCAGCCGTTGGAGCGCTGCTGCCCCAGCCTCGGCGCGAACACCCGGTCGAGTTGATAGCCGACGAACACCCCGTCGCGCACCAGATCCCAGCTTTGCGCGGCCACGCCCTCGTCGTCGTAACCAATTGTGGCCAAGCCGAATTCGACGGTGCGGTCGGCGGTCACGTTCATCACTGGCGACCCGTAGCGCATGGTGCCAAGCTTGTCGGGGGTGGCGAACGACGTTCCGGCGTAGGCGGCCTCGTAGCCGATCGCGCGGTCGTATTCGGTGGCGTGCCCGATGGATTCGTGAATCGTCAGCCACAGGTTGGTCGGGTCGATCACCAGGTCGTTGCGGCCCGGGGTAACGCTGGGCGCCTTGACCTTCTCGGCCAGCAGCGACGGCAGCTGCGCGAGCTCGTCGGTCCAGTTCCACACGTCGTCGCCGGCCACCACCTCCCAGCCCCGGCCCATCGGCGGCACCAGCGTGCGCATCGAGTCGAAACTGCCCGCGGCCGCATCAACGGTCACCGCTTCCAGCGACGGCTGCAGCCGCACCCGCTGCTGGGTGATCGACGACCCGAAGGTATCGGCGTAGAACGTCTGCTCCTTGACGGCAGTCAACCCGGCCGACACGTGGTCGATGCCGTCGGCGTCCAGCAGCCGCCCGGAGTAGTCCTCCAGCACGGCGATCTTATCGGCGGCCGGGATATCGAACGGATCGATCCGATAATTCGACACGTAGGTGGCGTCGGCGTAGACCGGCTCCGGCGCGAGCTCGACGCGCTCGGTGTTCAGCGTCGCCAACGTGGCGGCAACGTGCACGGCGCGACGCGCGGTCTCGGCGGCGATCGACGGCGCCAATTCCGCATGGGAGGCGAATCCCCAGGTGCCGTCGACGATCACGCGCACCGCCAGCCCGAGCTCGCGGCTGATGACCGCCGTCTCCAGCTCGCCGTCGCGCAGCTGGACGATCTCGGTGCTGATGCGGTGAACCCGCAGGTCGGCGTGGCTGGCCCCGGCCTTGGTGGCCGCCGACAATGCGGCGTCGACCAGTTCCTGGCGCGGCAGGTCCAGGAAGTCGGCATCGATCCCCCGGTTCGGTGTCACGAATCCACCGTAACGACCCGCTTTAATACACCCATGGCCGACGCGCCCCGCCGATCCACTCCGCTGGGTTATGCCCTGCTGGCGCCCAGCCTGTTCGGCGTCGTCGCGTTCTTGCTGCTGCCCATCCTCGTGGTGATCTGGCTAAGCCTCTACCGGTGGGATCTGCTCGGTCCGCTGCGCTACGTGGGCCTGGCCAACTGGCGCGCGGTGCTCGCCGACGCCGACTTCGGCAACTCGCTGATCGTCACCGCCGTCTTCGTGGCGATCGTCGTTCCGGCGCAAACCGTGCTGGGGCTGGCGGCCGCCTCGATGCTGGCTCGCGATGTGCGCGGCACCGGCCTGTTTCGCACCCTCTACGTGCTGCCGTGGATCTGCGCGCCGCTGGCCATCGCCGTGTTGTGGCGCTGGATCCTGGCTCCCACCGACGGCGCCGTCAGCGCCGTGCTCGGACACAGCATCGGCTGGCTGTCGGACCCCAGCTTTGCGCTGCCGCTGGTGTCGGCGGTGGTCGTGTGGACCAACGTCGGCTACGTCTCGCTGTCCTTCCTCGCGGGCCTGCTCGCCATCCCGGGCGATATCTATGCCGCCGCCCGCACCGACGGCGCCACCGGCTGGCAGCGGTTCTGGCGCATCACCCTGCCCATGCTGCGGCCGACGATGTTCTTCGTCCTGGTGACCGGGATCGTCAGCAGCGCACAGGTTTTCGACACCGTCTACGCGCTGACCGGCGGCGGGCCGGAAGGCCGCACCGACCTGGTAGCCCACCGCGTCTACGCCGAGGCGTTCGGCTCGGCGGCGATCGGCCGGGCATCGGTCATGGCGGTGGTGCTGTTCGTCATCCTGGTCGGCGTCACGGCCGTCCAGCACTTGTACTTCCGGCGGCGGATCAGCTATGACCTCACCTAGTCGCCTCTCCAACGGCGTGATCTACGCGGGCCTCGCACTCGGTGCCCTGATCACGTTGGCGCCCTTCGGACTTGGGTTGCTGACGTCGTTCACGTCGGCTCACCAGTTCGCGACGGGTACGCCGCTGCAGTGGCCGCGGCCGCCGACGCTGGCCAACTATGCCGACCTCGCCGGGGCCGGGTTCGGCCGGGCGGCGGCGGTGACCGCGTTGATGACGGCGGTGATTCTGGTGGGCCAGCTGACGTTTTCGGTGCTGGCCGGCTACGCGTTCGCGCGGCTGCAGTTCCCGGGGCGCGACGCGTTGTTTTGGGTCTACGTCGCGACGTTGATGGTGCCGGGCACCGTCACGGTGGTCCCGATGTACCTGATGATGGCGCAGCTCGGCCTGCGCAACACGTTCTGGGCGCTGGTGTTGCCGTTCATGTTCGGCTCTCCCTACGCGATTTTCCTGCTGCGCGAGCATTTTCGGATCATTCCGAACGACTTGATCAACGCCGCGCGCCTCGACGGGGCCACCACGTTGGACGTGATCGTGCACGTGGTGATTCCGTCCAGCCGTCCGGTCCTGGCCGCCCTGACGCTGATCACCGTGGTCTCGCAATGGAATAACTTCATGTGGCCGTTGGTGATCACCAGTGGCCACAAGTGGCGGGTGCTGACGGTGGCTACGGCCGACCTGCAGTCGCGTTTCAACTCGCAGTGGACGCTGGTGATGGCCGCGACCACGATCGCGATCGCGCCGTTGATCGTGCTATTCGTGATCTTCCAGCGCCACATCGTCGCGTCGATCGTCGTGTCGGGGCTCAAGTGACCCGGACCCGCGCCGAGATTGCCGCCACGGCTGCGATTTTCACGAATTTACGACCACCACGGCAATCTGGGCGCACGCGATGACCCGTCCTCGGTTTTCCACGCTGGTCGCGGGCGCGCTCGCGCTCGTCGCGGCGTTGTTGGCCGCGACGGCGATGCTGCTGGACTATTCCGGCGACCCGCACGGCAGCAAGATCGTTGTGACGGTGCGGGTCTGGGGCGATCAGATCGGTACGGCATACCGGCAATCGTTCGAGGCATTCACCCGCGCGCACCCCGATATCCAGGTGCACCTCAACACGGTCGCCTACTCGACGTACTTCAACACCCTGCGCACCGACGTGGCCGGTGGCAGCGCCGACGACATCTTCTGGGTTTCCATCGCCTATCTCGCCGCGTATGCCGACAGCGGCCGGCTGCTGGACATCGGCAAGACGCTCGGCCCGGGCGCCGCGTCGGCGTGGGAGCCGGCCGTGGTCGATCAATTCACCCGCGGCGGGGCGCTGTGGGGTGTGCCGCAGCTGACCGACGCCGGCATCGCCGTGTTCTACAACGCGGACCTGCTTGCGGCGGCGGGGATTGATCCCGCCCAGCTGAACGGCGCGCGGTGGAGTCCCGACGGCGACGACACGTTGCGGCCGTTGCTGTCCCGGCTCACCTTCGATGCGGATGGACATGCCGCGGGCACACCGGGTTTCGACGCCGGGCGGGTACGTCAGTGGGGTTATAACGCCGCTAACGACGCTCAGGCCATTTACCTGAACTACATCGGGTCGGCGGGCGGGGTGTTTCAACGCGGAGACGAGTTCGCGTTCGACAACCCCGCGGCGATCAAGGCCTTCCGCTACCTGGTCCGCCTGATCAACGATGACCACGTCGCCCCGCCCGCCTCGGACACCAACGACAACGGTGACTTCTCCCGCAACCAGTTTCTTGCCGGCAGGATGGCGCTGTTTCAGTCCGGCACCTACAACCTGGCGCCGGTGGCCCGCGATGCCCGGTTCCACTGGGGTGTGGCGATGCTGCCGATCGGACCCGCCGGTCGGGTGAGCGTCACCAATGGCATTGCCGCGGCGGGCAATGCGGCGACCAAGCATCCGGATGCGGTGCGCCAGGTGCTGGCGTGGATGGGCAGCGGTGAGGGCAACGCGTATCTGGGCCGTGAAGGTGCGGCCATCCCCGCGGTGCTGTCCGCCCAGCGGGTCTACCACGACTATTGGGCCGCCCGCGGCGTCGATGTCACACCGTTCTTCACGGTGCTCGACGGGCCGCGCATTCCGGCCCCGGGTGGGGCGGGCTTCGCCGCCGGCGACACAGCGCTGCAAAGCTACTTCGACGAAATGTTCCTGGGCCGAGGCGATGTCGCGGATATTCTGCGACGGGCCCAACAGGCGGCCAACGCCGCCGCCCGCCGCTAGCCTGGCAGCACCACCACCGGCACCGTGCTCTCGCGGATGATCTTTCCGCTGCGCGATCCGAGGAAGACCCTGCGGATGTCGCCGCGCGGCGACGTGCCCAATGCCAGGACGTCGCCGTCCTGCCAGTCCACCTTCTCGAGCGCCTCGCTCCAGCTCTGGCCGGTCACCACGTCCAGCGCAACGTCCGCGTCTACGACGCCGTCGGTCTTCAGGTTTTCCTGAACTTCCCGCGCCTGCGCCGCCCACGCCTGCAGGATCGAATCCTCAACGTCCAGACCCACTTCGGGTGGATACATCGTCTTGCCGCGGACCGCGAACGTGATCACCCGTACCGGCAACCCCAATCGCCGAGCGAAGTCGACGCACCGCTGTACCACGTCAACTGAGTCCGGGGTGGCGGAGTAAGCGCATGTGATCCGGGTCAATCCGCCTGTGTACGAACGGTATTCACGTGGGCTGATCGCGACCGGCACCGGCGACACATGCAGCAGCCAGTCGGCGGTCGAGCCGATCACCACCTGGCCGCGCCCGCCGCTGGGCAATGACCCCAGCACCAGGACCTCGGGGTCGACGTCCGCGATCAGCTCGATCAATCCACCCGACACCGACCGGTGGGCACGGTGGGAGTAGGTGACCTCGAGCCCGTCGGCCACGCCGTGGAGATACCCCCTTGCCTCGGCCGCCGAGTCCGCGGCCAATTGGTCAGCCCAGTGCTCGTATTCGGCGTCGACGCGGGCGAAGGACGGTGTCGGCCACGGCTGGGGCACGATGGTCGCCACGGTCAGCGACGTATCGAGCGTCCGCGCGGCACGCACGGCCAGATACAACCCAGACAGGCCGACCTCGCCGGCCCGGTAGCCGACGACAACGGTCACAGCAGTTCCCTTGGCTCGTCTTCCGACGCGGCCGCGGTCGGGATGAGGTGGTCGCCGCCATCGTTGAGCGCGCTGTGGTGACGGCCCCAGACGAAGTAGAAGATCAACGCCACCGAGATCCAGCCGGTGAACGCGATCCAGGTGTACCAGTGCAGGCTGGCGAGGATGTACCCGCACGCCAGCACCGAAAGTACCGGCGTGACAGGGTAACCCGGCACTGTGAACGGGCGGGGCAGGTCGGGTGCGCGCACCCGCAGGATGATGACGCCGGCGGAGACGACGATGAACGCGGTGAGGGTGCCGATGGACACCATGTCCGCCAGTTTGTCGAGCGGTATGAAGGCCGCGAGCAGGGCCGCCGCGATCGCGACGATCACCGTGTTGTTTACCGGGGTCATCGTGCGGGTGTTGACCGTCGCGAACCGCGCTGGCAGCAGTCCGTCGCGGCCCATGGCGAACAGGATGCGGGTTTGGCCGTACATGGTGACCAGGGTGACGGTGAAGATCGAGATGACCGCGCCCGCGCACAGGATCGTGCTGGCCCACCTGCTGTGGGTGACGTTGTCGAGGATGGTGGCCAGGCCGGCGTTCTCCTGCGCGGCGAAATCCTGCCACGGCTGGGTGCCCAGCGCGGACAGCGCGACGAGCACGTAGACGGTCGTGACGATCGCCAGCGCCGAGAGCAGTGCGCGCGGCATGGTCTTCTGCGGGTTTCGCACTTCATCACCCGCCGTCGACACCGTGTCGAGGCCGATGAACGAAAAGAAGATCGTCCCCGCCGCCGAGCCGATGCCGGCGACACCGAAGGGCGCGAAGTTCTGGAGGTGGTTGGCGTCGAAGGCGGTGAAGGCGATGATCACGAACATGGCCAGCACGCCGAGCTTGATCAGCACCATGATCGCGTTGACCCGAGCGGACTCGCTGGCGCCGCGGACCAGCAACAACGCACACATGCCGATCAGGACGATCGCCGGCAGATTGATGTAGCCCGGGTCCGAATCCCACGGCGCCGCCGACAACCCATGCGGCATCTGGAATCCGAAGCAGTTGTTCAGCAGCTTGTTGACGTAGCCGCTCCAGCCGACCGAGACCGCCGCGGTGGCCACGCCGTACTCGAGCAGCAGGCAGGCGGCCACACCCATCGCGACCGCCTCGCCCAGCGTGGTGTAGGCGTACGAGTACGACGAACCGGAAACCGGTACGGCGGAAGCCAATTCGGCATAGCAGATGGCCGCGAGTCCGGCCGCGATGCCGGCGATGACGAACGAGACGATCACTCCCGGACCGGCTTCCGGCACGGCCTGCGAGAGCACGAAGAAAATGCCGGTGCCGATCGTCGAGCCGACGCCGAACATGGTCAGCTCGAACGTGCCGAAACTGCGCTTGAGGTGGTCCGCGGCCCCGTGCGCGACGGGAGCGCCGGTCACCGGGCGGCGGCGCAGCATCTGCTGTCTCAGGCCGATCGACGTGGCCGGCAATTGCGCCTCCTGATGTCGGATCAGCTGATTATGAGGCAGCCTCCGCCAGCGCAAAAGCAAATTGGTCGATCGCCCAGTCGATTTCCGGCTCGGTGATCACCAGGGGCGGCGCGAAGCGCAGCGTCGAGCCGTGGGTGTCTTTGACCAGCACCCCGCGCTCGGCTAACTGCAGGCTCATGCCCTTTCCGGTGGCCAAGGACGGTTCGATGTCGACGCCGGCCCACAATCCGAGGCCGCGCACCGCCAGCACACCGTCGCCGATCAGCGCCTCCAGGCGCCGGTGCAGGTGGGCGCCCAATTCGGCGGCGCGCGCCTGAAATTCCCCCGTCGCCAGCATGGACACGACTGTCGTGCCGATCGCGGCGGCCAACGGGTTGCCGCCGAACGTCGAGCCGTGCTCGCCGGGATGCAGCACGCCGAGGATTTCGCGGTCCGCGACCACCGCCGACAGCGGAATCACCCCGCCACCCAGGGCCTTACCGAGCAGGTAGATGTCCGGCACCACACCCCAGTGGTCGCAGGCGAACGTGTGGCCGGTGCGGGCCAGGCCCGACTGGATTTCGTCGGCGATCATCAGCACGTTGCGCTCGTCGCACAGCGCGCGCACGGCCGGAAGGTAGTCGTCGGGGGGGACGATGATCCCGGCCTCGCCCTGGATCGGCTCCAGTAGCACCGCGACGGTGTTGTCGTCGATCGCCCGTGCCAGCGCCGGGGCGTCGCCGAACGGCACGGAGCGGAATCCCGGTGTGAAGGGTCCGAAGCCGTCCCGAGCCGTCGGGTCGGACGAGAAGCTCACGATGCTGATCGTGCGGCCATGGAAATTGTTGTCGGCCACGATGATGTTGGCGTGACCGTTCGGAACGCCCTTGACGTCGGCGCCCCATTTGCGGGCGACTTTCAGGCCGCTCTCGACCGCCTCGGCGCCCGAGTTCATCGGCAGCACCATGTCTTTGCCGCACAATTGGGCTAGCGCGGCGCAGAATCGTCCGAGGTTCTCGGAGTGGAACGCGCGGCTGACGAGCGTGACGGTGTCGAGTTGGGCGTGGGCCGTCGCGGTGATCTCCGGGTTGCGATGGCCGAAGTTGACCGCCGAATAGGCGGCCAGGCAATCCAGGTAGCGCCGGCCGTCGACGTCGGTGATCCAGGCGCCCTCGGCGCTGGCCGCCACCACGGGTAGCGGCGAATAGTTGTGCGCCGCATGCCTTTCGACCAGCTCGATCGCCGCGTCGGTTGCGGGCTCGGTGCGGGCGTCGAGGATCGTCATGGAAATACCTCCAACGTGCAGCACTTGACGGAACCGCCGCCCTTGAGCAGCTCGGAGAGATCGACGCCGACCGGCCCAAAGCCAGCTTCGCGCAGCTGAGCAGCGAAACCCGTTGCGGCAGAGGGAAGCACGACGTGCAGGCCGTCGGAAACGACGTTCAATCCGAGCACGAATGCGTCGGCGCTCCCGACCACAATTGCGTCGGGAAACAGCGCGCGCAGCTGCTCCTGCGCTGCCGTGCTAAATGCCGGCGGGTAGAACGCAATGGTGTGGTCGTCGAGAACGGCGAGCGCGGTGTCGAGGTGATAGAACCGGGGATCGACCAGCTCGAGGGACACAACCGGCACGCCCAGCAGAGCCGAGATTTCGTCGTGGGCGCGCAGATCGGTGCGAAAGCCGTAGCCCGCCAACAGCATGTCGCCGACCATCAGCAGGTCGCCCTGCCCCTCGTTGACGTGACGGGTGGTCACGGGCCGATAGCCCATCGACGACATCCATTCGGCATAGGCCCTCGACTCGCCGGCGCGCTGCGCGTGTCGGAACCGGGCGACGACGGCGACGTCGCCGGCGATGAATCCGCCGTTCGCGGCGTAGACCATGTCCGGCAGCCCGGGCACGGGGTCGATCAGATGCACGCGGTGGCCCAGGTCGACGTACGTCTGGTAGAGCGCCCGCCACTGCGCTTGCGCGAGGTGGGCACCGACCGGTGCGTTGACATCCATCCACGGATTGATGGCGTACTCGACGGCGAAGAAGTCCGGCCGGGTCATCGCGTACCGGCGGGCCCGGGCCGTGCGGGTTGGCCTCGGAGGCGCGGGTGCCACGACGTATGAATCCGTCATAAATCAACGGTATTTGCGGTTCGTGTGACAAGCAAACGACGATTCTTGCGTGTCTATAGACGATTTATTGCGCTAGGATCGCACCTACGATGATTTGTTGCGTTGAGGAGTGGCATGGAACGTCTAAACGAGACCGATGAGCGCATCCTCTCCGAGCTCACCGAGAACGCGCGGGCCACCTTCGCCGAGATCGGGCAGAAGGTGAATTTGTCGGCGCCGGCGGTGAAGCGTCGCGTCGACCGGATGCTGGACGACGGCGTGATCAAGGGTTTCACCACCGTCATCGACCGCAATGCGCTCGGCTGGAACACGGAGGCGTTTGTGCAAGTGTTCTGCCACGGCACGATCGCGCCCGATCAGCTGCGGGCGGCCTGGGTCGATATGCCGGAGGTGGTCAGCGCCGCGACCGTGACCGGCACGTCGGATGCGATCTTGCACGTGCTGGCCCGCGACATGCGGCACCTGGAGACCGCCCTCGAGCGGATCCGGGCGAGCGCCGACATCGAACGCAGCGAAAGCATCGTGGTGCTGTCGAACCTCATCGACCGAATGCGGACCTGACGCCTACCCCCATGCGGGTGTAACGCCACGGCGAGATTCCGGTCGAATTTTCGCCATGGCGTTACGCTCGCGAACGCACCCGCCGAACCAGCCGCCGCAGCCTGGACGGAGCCGGGCTCGGCGGTCGACGAGACGCATAGGGCCACGGCTGATTTCGTTCGGGGATGGAACTGGCGCGGACGTGTTTCAGCTGTGCCCGCAGGTGCTGGCGCAACTCGTGCAGGCCCGGGTCCGTCCACCGGTTGACGGCTTCGATCGGATCGTCGGTCAAGTCGTAGAGCTCCCACTGGTCATCCAGCGGCGACGTCCGATAGGCCTCTCCCCCAAGTCCATTGGCCGCCAGGTGACGCACGCCGGGTTCGGTCCAGGTGCCCGGGTCGTCGAAGGTGCGGACCAGCTTCCACAGATGCCCGCCGCCCCCGGTCGCCGTCGCCTCGTCCACGCGGAGGACCAGTCCCTCGAAGTTGGAGGCGGTGTGCGCGGGGATTCGGATGCGCAGGGGCGCGGGCGGATTGACGGTGCGCTTCAGGCGGCGCGCCAGGCCCGATGCGCCGCTGTCGCCCTCGAGCATGTTGTCGCGGGTCATCAGGTAGACGGCTCGGCCGTCATCGGCGGGTGCGCCGTCGACGATCGGCATGAGATTCCGGCCCGGCAGTGGGTGCACTTCCGAGAACGTCTGAGCCAACGACGCGGCCACCGCCGCGACATCCACACCGGCGGCTGCGAGCAGCGTCGGGACCAGGTCGACATGCGACGTCGGCGCCGTGATCACCCGAGGCGACGTCGAGCCCGCGCCGATCCGGGCGATGACGAACGGAACGCGCGTCGCCTCGTCGTAGAGGTTGAACCATTTCTGGTGCAGCCCGCCGTGGGCGCCGAGCAGATCGCCGTGATCGGCGGTCCGCACCAAAACCGCGTTGTCCGAACCACCTTCGGTGACGGCCCGTCTCACACGGTCGATCGGCGCGTCCACCTCCGCGTGCAGCCGGTAGTACAGGCCGCGGTAGCGCTGGGCGTTGCGGTCGTAGGTCCAATTGATCGCGGGCGCCGGGCCGTAGCCGGAGTAGTAGGCCTCGCGGAACGCGATCTGGGCGGCGGGCTTGGTCGACAGGTCCTCGTCGGCGGTGGGCGCCGCGGGCACCGGGGGTGGATCCAACGGTGACGGCTTGACCGGGCCGCGGCGCGACCACGTCGGGAAAAGCACGATGTCGTGGGGATTGACGAAGCTGGCGACGAGCAGGAAGGGACGCTGCGCGGCGGGGTCGCCGGCGCGACGGCGCGCATAGCGATCGGTGAGCCAAGCGACCACGCGCTCGGCGATCAGGGGATCGCGGCGAATGCCGGCATTGGCCAGCAGTGCGCCGTGCGGTTCTGGGCCGACCCAGCCGGAGAATCCGAACGGGCCCAGTGGATCTGCGTCCAGGTAGCGCTGCACCGCCACCGGATCGACGATGCCGTCGTCGTCGTTGGTGGCCAGCGCGCGGCCGGTCGAGGAATCGATCAGGTCGGCGTGCGAGATGTGCCACTTGCCGTCGTAGTGCGTGTCGTAGCCGGCCGCGCGGAAACAGTTCCCCAGTGTGGGCACCTCGCCCTGGCGCAGCCAACGCATGCGCGAATCGTCGGCCGTCTTCCCGATGCCGTCGGTCTGGGTGACCCCGTGGAGGTCGGGGAAGTGCCCGGTGAAAATCGTTGGGCGGCTGGGCACGCAGGCCAGAGAGCCGGTGTAGTGCCGGGCGAAACTGACGCCGTGACTTTCGAACCACTTGCGGCCGGGCAGGGTTCGGTCGCGCCAGGCGAGGACGCCGGGATCCTCATACGGCGGAACCGCGCGCTCCTCGTCGGTCATCACGATCACGATGTCGGGGCGATCAGACACGGGCGTTCTCCAATCGGTTCGCGAGCCCGGCGAGCATCGCGTCGGACTGTCGTGCGAGGAAGCGACACAGCACGCGTTCGGCCAGCTTCTGCGGTGGGCGGGAACCGATTTCGACCGTGCTGGTCAGGGTCACGACGGTCGAATCGCCCCCGGCCGCCAGCGTCCAGCGGTTGGTCACCCTGCGCAGGCGCCGGGGCAGGCCTTCGATGTCGTAGGCGAGTGTGTGCGGCGGGTCGAACTCGGTGATGCGCTCGACGAGGGCGTCGCGTTTGACCTGAACTCGCCGTGCGGTGCCGACTCGCGCGCCGTCGGGACCGGAGGACAGAATGCACGAGTGGTCGACGTTATCGGCCCACGAAGCGATCGAGCCGAAATCGGCCAGGACGTTCCAGACTTCGTGCACACGGGCCGCGATCGCGCGGACGCTTTGAGTCTCGGCCACTTTCACGCTCAGTACGGCGAATGCATCATCGTCTCGAGCGCCACCGCCGCCCCGCCGGCCGCGATGGTGATCGCGATCGTCACCCAGTCGGCCAGCTTCGGCCGCACCGGACGGGCGGAGAGCTGACCGGTGCCGCCGCGCGCGGTGATCGCGTCGCCCATCTCGTCACCGCGCCGCAGGGTCACGGTGATGGCGGCGGCCATCAGGTCGATCAGCTCCAGGGCATGTCGCCGACGACGGGCCTTGCGGCTCTTCGGTATTCGTTTCGGCCGTAGCCGGCGCGCGGCGTAGAGGATCTGGAATTCGTCGATCAACATCGGGAAGGCGCGCAGCGCGAGCGCCAACGCCACCGCCCATTCGTCGACCGGGATCCGGAAGATCTTCAGCGGTCGGCCCAACGTGGCCAACGCGGGGCCGATTTCGGCGACGTTGGTGGTCCAGGACACCAGCGCGCCCAGCCCGAGCAACACGATCGACAGCGCGGTGATCCGCAGGAAGTTCAGCGCGCCGCCGAGCGCGATCTCGAGGCCGGCAATCGAGATCTTCGGGCTACCACCGGACAGGGCGGCCGTGATGAAGCCCAACGCGAGAGCGATCCACAGCCACCGTGGTATCGACGGCAGCACGCCGCGCGGAATGCGTGCGATTCGAAGCGCCGCGACCACCAACGCCGCCGAAATCCCGATCGTCACCCAGCCCGGGTAGAACGTCAACAGCACCGAAAGACCGAAAACGACAAGCAGTTTGGTCCCTGCCCACAGATCGTGGATGGCCGAACGTCCGGGCACCGGGATCAGCAGCACCACCGGGCGAGAGGGGCGACGGGTTGCGCCGTCCGCCGTTGCCGTCGTCGAAGTCGTCGTCACGCGATGCCTCCCGCCGCGGTCGGCATCGGTTCGACGGTGCCCTCGCGCAGATGCAGGGTGCGCGGGCACAGCTCCTCCAGCCCGGCGAAGTCGTGTGAAATCACCACGACTGTCAGGCCCCGGTCGTGACGCAGGTCTTCCAGCAGCCGCAGCAGGCCGCGCTGGCTGGCGGCGTCCAAACCCGCAAGCGGCTCGTCGAGGATCAAGGCGCGCGGCGAACACGCCAGCAGCCCGGCCAGCACGACACGGCGCATCTGGCCACCGCTGAGCTGGTCGATGCCCCGCTTAGCGAGCGTGGGATCGAGCCCGACAACGCCCAAAGCGGTTGCGACCCGATCTTGGTCGAGGTGCGAAAAGCCCGCTGCCGAAGCCACTTCCAGGTCTACGCGGCTGCGCATCAACTGCAGCCTGGCCGCTTGGAACGACAACGCCACCGCGCCGACCTGCTCGTGGGTGGGCTTGCCGTCGATGAGGCAGGCGCCGGCCGTGGGGATGGTCAGGCCGGCCATGATCCACGCCAGCGTCGACTTACCCGACCCGTTGCCGCCGTGGATGAGGACGCCGTCTCCTTGCTCCACCACGAAGTTGACGTCGCGCAGGGCGGTCTTGGCCCAGGGGGTGCCGCTGCCGTATTCGTGGCCGACGCCGATGAGTTCGATGACCGGCGCGTGCGGCCGGCGGTAGTCCACCGGGACAACGGGTGTCGGCGCGGCCGAGGTCTCGACCATGCCGGTGTTATCCGGCGAATCGCTGAGATCGATCCTGCGGTCCGCGGAATCGGCCTCGTTGTTGTAATGCGTGATGTGCACCAGCGCCGTGCGGTGCCGCGCGGTGAGGCCGGAGAGCACACCCAACAACGCGTCTCGGCCCTGCTGGTCGACCATGGTGGTGACCTCGTCGGCGATCAGCAGTGCCGGCTCCCGGGCCAGCGCCGCGGCGAGCGCCAGGCGCTGCAGTTCGCCGCCGGACAGGCTTCCGGTGTCGCGCTCGGCGAGTGCCTCGAGGCCGACCTCGCTGAGCAATCGGTTCACGTCGATTTCGGTGCCCGGCGGCAAGCCCCACACCACGTCGTCGGCCACCCGGGTGCCCAGGACCTGGCTTTCGGGGTGCTGCAAAACGAGGGCCGTGCCGCCGAGCTCGCCCAGACCCACCGCGCCCGGTCGCTCCACGCTGCCCGACGTCGGTGGGCGGCCGGCCAGGATCAGCATCAGCGTGGTCTTCCCGGAGCCGTTGGCCCCGGTGATGGCCACGTGCTCCCCAACCTTCAGGTCCAGGCTGATCTCGCGCAGCGCGTCTTGGCCGGCGCCGGGGTAACGGAAGCGCACCCGATCCAGCCGCACGGGAACCGGTCCGACCGATGCGTTGCCCTCACCTCCGTCCCACGCCTCCAATTTGTGCACATCGGGCAGGCCGCGCATCCGCTCCAGCAGACGGGAGAGCGCCCACCAGCCGATCAACGACACGACCATGATTCCGAGGCCGTAGTAGGCCACCATCCACCACTGCCAGTAGCCCAATGCCCAGGAGAAATACCGCATCAGCGCATCGGCGGGCCGCTGCAGATGCACGCGGCCCAGGAAGGACGCGACCCCGTGCACGTTCGAGGTCATCACGTCGAAAATCAGGTGCCGCAACCGGGTCATTACGGTCAGCGCGCCGACCGACATCACGCCGAAGGCGACCCCCGCGATCAACGACGAGACGACCACCGTGAATGTGCCCCGGCCCCTGCGCTTGACGACTCCGGTCAGCCCGCCGATGTAGGCACAGTGGATAACCGTCATCAAACCGCCCAACCCGGCGATCAGGAAGGCGATCATCCCGGCGGCAACCGTCGCCGCGAGCAACACCCGCAGCCGATAACGGTAGGCGAGCAGCCCGGTGGGCACGGTGCCCAGCAAGGCCAATCCCGCCGCGAACGGGATGACGACGGAAATGATTGCGATGACCGCACACAGCGCGCCCATGACCGAGGCTTGCGCCAATTCGACCGGACGCAGCGACCCACCCCGACGGCCTACGCGGGGAGATCTCGGAACGGTCACCCTAACGATTCTGCCAGGCCGCGGCGCCAAGTCCGCGCAGCACACAGACGGATATCAGGGTGTCCACGGTTCCGCTCGCTTAGCAAAGCTATGCAACGATGTAGGTATGAATGCATCCGCCGCCGACCACACCGATGTCGTTGACGCCGCAAACACCGATCCCCAGCCTGGCCTGGGAGCAGACCTGCTCGCCGTCGTCGCGCGCCTCAATCGCCTGGCCACCCAGCGCATCCAAATGCCGTTGCCCGCCGCGCAGGCCAGGCTGCTGGCCACGATCGAAGTAAACGGAGAAGCCCGCATCGGCGATCTGGCCGCCGTCGACCACTGCTCGCAGCCCACGATGACCACGCAGGTGCGCCGCCTCGAGGACGCCGGCCTGGTCACCCGAACCGTCGACCCCGGGGATGCCCGGGCGGTCCGGATTCGCATCACGAATGAGGGATTGCGCACGCTCAACGCCGTGCGGGCCGACCGCGCGGCCGCGATCGAACCGCAACTGGCCCTGCTCGAGCCGTCCGACCGCCAGGTGCTGTCCGATGCGGTCGACGTGTTGCGCCGACTACTCGACAATGCGGCGGCCGCGCCGCGTCGGAACACCCTGTGATCGGCTTGATCGGCGCCGGGTGGATCGCCGACCCGCAACGGGTAGACACTTGATCAATCCCCGATTGGTCTGAAGACAAGATCAATTCCGTCTGACCGGCGACGAAAGGTGGCGTTCGATGCGGCCCGAGGCTTCCGCCGTGCCAGCCTCCCCGCTCACCGTATGGGTCGGATCGATGCGGTACGTCTTCCCGCCGGGCCGCGACGTGGTCGTGGGCTACGGCGCCGGGGCCGACATTCCGCTGGAGCAACTCGGGGGGCCGCCGCCGCAGGCGCCTCGCCCGGAGGTTCTGCTGCGGTTCCTGGGCACGCACTGGGTGGCCATCGACAAGAGCCGCAGCGGCATCTTCAGCAACGGGTTCCGGGTGCCGGCCGTCGATATCCACGACGGGCAGGCGATCACGCTCGGTGATCCGCAGCACGGTCCCCGGCTGGTTTTTCAGATCGCGCCGCCGGTGGGGCAGCCGGGCGGGCCGTCGGGGCCGCATCAGGGCCCGGCCCACCCGCCGCCTGCCCCGACACAGCGTGACACCGG
>NZ_MBEM01000171.1:0-7315 GCF_001954045.1 Mycobacterium sp. SP-6446
TCCCGCCCGCCGAGGCGCCATCGGGGGCCGGTGAGCACGCGCATCGCCGCCGCCCCCGCGGTCGGGTCGGCAACCAGCCGCAGCATCGCCACGACGTCGGCGACCTCGGGCACCGACAGCAGGCCGGCGAGCCCGACGACCTCGACCGGGATGCCGCGGGCGCGTAGGGCGTCGGCAATGGGTGCGGCATCGGCGTTGCGGCGCACCAGCACCGCGGCGGTCGGCGGGCTGACACCCTCGGCGCGTGCCCGCTGGTAGTGCCGGTGCACGTGGTCGGCGATCCACTCGCGCTCGGCTCGTGCGTCGGGAAGCAGTGCGCACGCGACGGTGCCTGGCAACGCGTCCGGGCGCGGGCGCAACGCATGCACGGCAACCGACCGCCGCCGCGCCTCCGCCGAGATGGCGTTGGCCAGCTGCAGGGCGCGCGGCGGGTTGCGCCAGCTGGTGCGCAGCTCCAGGACCGGCGCGGGGGTGCCATCGGCGTGGGGGAAGTCGGTGGTGAACCGCGGCAGGTTGGTTGCCGACGCGCCGCGCCACCCGTAGATCGACTGAATCGGATCGCCGACGGCCGTCAGCGCCAACCCGTCGTCACGGCCTCCGCCGAACAACGCGGACAGCGCCACCCGCTGGGCGTGCCCGGTGTCCTGGTACTCGTCGAGCAGGACGACCCGGTAGCGGTTCCGCAGGTCCCCGCCGACCTGGGGGAAGTTCGCCGCCAGCCGGGCCGCCGAGGCCATTTGCATGCCGAAGTCCATGACCTTCCCGGTGCGCATTCGCTCGGCCAGCGCGTCGAGCAACGGCACCAGCTCGGCCCGCTCGGTCTGGGTGGCCAGCAGCCGGAGCAGCCACTGGCTGGGACCCCGCTCGCGCTGGTAGGGGCCCGCCGGCAGGGTGTGGACCAGCCGCTCCAGCTCCACGTGGGTGTCACGCAGCTGATCGGTGTCCACCAGGTGCTCGGCCAGCTGACCCCACAACCGCAGCACCATCGACGTGACCGCGGCCGGGCTCCTGTCGGTGTGCAGCTCACCCCGATATCCGTTGACCACGTCGAAGACCAGCTGCCAGAGCTCGGTCTCGCTGAGCAACCGCGTGTCGGGCTCAACGGGCAACAGCAGGCCGTACTCGCGCAGCAAGGAGCCGGCGAAAGCGTGGTAGGTGCCGACGATCGGGCTGGCCGCCGGTTCGACGGGCGCCGGGCCCGTGGGGCCGGTCGGGCCAAGGCCGATGCCGGCCAACCGGGCCAGCCGGGAGCGGACTCGTCGCAGCAGCTGGCCGGCCGCCTTGCGGGTGAAGGTCAGCCCGAGCACCTGGCCGGGTTCGGCGTAGCCGTTGGCGACGAGCCACACCACGCGCGCGGCCATCGTCTCGGTCTTCCCGGCCCCCGCCCCGGCGATGACGACCAAGGGGCCCGGCGGGGCCGCGATGACCGCGGCCTGCTCGGCGGTCGGCGGGAAACACCCTAGCGCACAGGCCAATTCGTCCGGGCTGTAGCGCGCGTTCACGGCGCCGACCCGTCGACGTGGGCCGGGCAGCACGGCCGCATCGGGCAGTGCGTGCACCCGTCGTTGCGCCGGGCGATGAATTGCGGCCCCGCGGTCGCGTCGGCCGCCGTGCGGACGAGCTCGCGCCACTCGTCGCGGGCGGCCGGTGTCAGCGGATCCTGCTCGCGTTCGACGGCGCCGCCTGCCCCCGTCTTGCCGATGTACACCAGCCGCGCACCGCCCGGTTCGCTGCCCGCGGCGCCGATCATGCCGTCGGCCACCGCGAGCTGGTACATGGCCAGCTGAGCGTGTTGCTGCGCGTCGTCCTTGCTGACCGGGGTTTTGCCGGTCTTGACGTCGACGATCACCAGCCGGCCGGCGCCGTCGCGCTCCAGCCGGTCGACCCGGCCGCGCAGCCGGACTTCGCCGCCTCGGCGGGCATTGTCGCGCGGCGCCGGTAGGGCCCCGTCGACGTCGACCTCGACGCCGACCTCGCTCAGTTCGGCTCGGGTCTGCGCCCGCCACTCGACGAACGCCCGGATCATGCCGCGGTACCGGGCCAGCTCGTTGGCCGAATGCCAGGGGGCGTCGAAGGGCAGCTGCTCCCACGCCCTTTCCAGCTCGGCCAGCAGTTGCGCTTCGCTTTTGCCCGGCTCAGCGATCAGCGCGTGCAGCACCGAGCCGATGGTCGACCGCAGATCACGGGGGTTGGTGCCGCCGTGGCGTTCGGCGAGCCAGCGCAGCGGGCAGTCGGTGAGGGTCTGCAGCGTCGACGGTGTCAACGTGACGGGCTCGTCAGGGCCGCGGAGCGGCTCGGCGGTGCTGACCGCGGTCAGGCCCTGCCAAGCCGCCGGGTCGGCGCCGGGCACACCGGCCTTGGCCAGCCGGGCCAATTGCGTTGCCGCACAATCGCGGGCCGCGTCGTCCACGGCGTCCTCGGGTGCGCACACGACGCCGCGCAATCGGCCCACCAGCGCGGCCGCCGACAACACTCGCGGCGCTGAAATCGGCTGCACCGCAACGGGATCATCGGTCGCCCACTGTGCGATCTCGAAGAAGAACGCCGAGGGTAGCGCGGTGTCGTCGCCCGCGCCGCCGGCGTCGCCGTCCACGGCGGTCACCAACAGCGCGCGCCGGGCCCGGCCCATCGCGGTGACCAGCAGCCGGCGCTCCTCGGCCAGCAGCGGCGCGGTGGCCGAGGCGTCCTCGGTGATGCCGTCCAGCGCGTCGAGCAGCCGTTGGGTGCCCAGCACCCCGCCGCGCGGAATCGTGTTGGGCCACAACCCATCCTGCAGGCCCGCGATGACGACCTGATCCCACTCGTGTCCGAGCGCGGCGTGTGCGCTGAGCACCCTGACCTGTTCGGCTGTCGACGCCGGCTCGGGGTTGACGCCGGGCAGCTGTAGCGCCGCGACGTGCTCGAGCAGTCCGCGCAACGACGCGCCGGACGTGCGGGACACGTACTGATCGGTGACGTCGAACAGCGCCGTGACCGCTTCCAGGTCCCGGGTGGCCTGGGCCCCCGCGGGCCCGCCGCGCTCGCTGGCCGAGAGCCAGCGGCGCTGCAGACCGGACCGGTGCCACGCCGCCCACAGGGTGAAGCGCGGATCTTGGCCGTCGCGGTGGCAGCGGGCGGCCGCGTCCAGCACGGCGCGCACCCGCCGCAGCGGGCGGGCGTGCGCGCCGGAAAGCGGCGCATCGCCGCGCAGGGCGTCGACCACCAGGTCGCCGAAATTCCTTGCCGCGCCGTCGGATAAGCGTTGCAGCGTGCGGCGCAGCTGCCGCAGCGAGACCGGATCGACGCGACCGATTGGCCCGGTCAGCAACGCCAGCGCCCGGTCGCCGTCGAGCCCCTCGGCGGTGGCCGCCAACACCGTCAACAGCGCCCGGGGCGCCGGCTCCTCGGACAACGGCCCGCCGAGCGCCGGAAGCGCCACCGGGACCCCGGCGGCGGCCAGGGCACGCTGCAGCCGCGCACCGACCCGGGGCACCGACCGGACGATGACCGCCATCTGCGACCACGGGACGCCGTCGACGAGGTGCGCACGCCGCAGCGCGTCGGCGATCATCGCGGCCTCCGCGTGCGCCGAGGCGGCCAGGCGCACCGCGACCGCGCCGTCGTCGGGCCCGGTGCCGTCGATCTGCCTGCCCCCGGTGCTGCCGGGCAGCCGCCGCGCGATGCCGCTGACGGCGCGCGCCACCGCGGGAGCGCAGCGATGCGATGCGGTCAGTGTCACCGACGGCGTATCGCCGTCGAGCAGGCCCGCCGGTTCACCGCCGCGGAACCCGAACACCGCCTGGTTGGGATCGCCCGCGACCAGCGTCAGGTCGGTTCCCGCCGCCAGCACCCGAACCAGCCGTGCCGCCTGCGGGTCGAGTTGCTGGGCGTCGTCGATCAACAGCACCCGGACCCGGGCGCGCTCGACGGCCAGCAGCTCCGGATCGACCGCGAACGCTTCCAGCGCCGCACCCACTAGTTCGGCAGCGCCCAGCGCCGGCGTCGTCGCCTGCGGCGCCGCCGTCCCGACCGCCGCCCGCAGCAACATCACCTGTTCGTATTGCTGCGCGAACTGGCCGGCGGCGCTCCACTCCGGGCGCCGGCATCGACGGCCCAGCCGCTGCAGCTCCTGCGCGTCCACTCCGCGTTCGGCGCAGCGCGCCAACAAGTTTCGCAATTCGGCGGCGAACCCGGCGGTGCGCAACGCCGGCCGCAGGTGCGCCGGCCACGCGACCGCCGCGGCCGGGCCGTCGTCGACGTCACCGGCGAGCAGTTCGCGAATGATGGCGTCCTGTTCGGCGCTGGTGACCAGGCGGGGCGGCGCGTCGCCGGCGCGATCGGCGGCCCGGCGCAACACCGCGTAGGCGTAGCTGTGCACGGTGCGGACCATGGGCTCGCGAACCGCGGCGCGCCGCGCGCCGTCGGTATGCGACCGCAGCAGCGCCCTCGTCAAGGTGCTGCGCTCCCGCATCCCCAGCCGGCCGGAACCGGTAAGCAGCAGAACCGATTCCGGATCGACACCGGCGCCGATCCGAGCGGCCGCGGCATCGACGAGCAGGCTGCTCTTGCCGGTGCCGGGGCCGCCCAGGACGCGGATCATCCCGCGCGCGCCCGGCGCCAGCAAGGCACCGGCGTCGGCGTCCCAGGCGAATGACCCCGACGTGAACGACATAGCGGCATGAGATCACGAGGGTCTGACAAGTCGGCCGCGCCCGCGGACCGCGACGGTCCGGCCTGGCATCATCGACGCGTGACCGATCGATGCGTGACCGGCGACCTTCACGTGCACCGCTACGGCCCCGCCGGCCCGGTGCGGATGCTCGCCCTCCACGGGCTGACCGGCCACGGGCAGCGCTGGCAGAAACTGGCCGACGCGCTGCCCGAAATCGCCGTCGCGGCACCCGATCTGCTCGGCCACGGCCGATCGTCGTGGTCGGCTCCGTGGAACATCGAGGCCAACGTCTCGGCGTTCGCCGCGCTGCTCGACGCCGAGGCCGCCAAAGGAGGGGGGCCGGTGCTGGTGGTCGGGCACTCCTTCGGCGGCGCGCTGGCCATGCATCTGGCCGCGGCCCGACCCGACCTGGTGGCGGGCCTGCTGCTGCTCGATCCGGCCGTCGGCCTGGACGGAACCTGGATGCGGGAGATCGCCGACGCCATGCTCTCCTCGCCCGACTATCCGGACGCCGCCGAGGCCCGCATGGAGAAGACGACGGGCTCGTGGTCGGACGTGGATCCCGCCCTGCTCGACGCCGAGCTCGACGAGCACCTGGTCGAGCTGCCGAGCGGACGGTACGGGTGGCGCGTCAGCCTGCCGGCGATGATGTCCTACTGGAGCGAGTTGGCCCGCGACATCGTGTTACCGCCGGCGGGAACGGCGACGACCCTGGTGCGGGCGATGTGGACCACGCCGCCCTACGTGACCGACCGACTCATCGCGGGTCTTCGACAACGCTTGGGATCCGATTTTCAGCTGCTCGACTTCGAGTGCAACCACATGGTGCCCTACGCCAAGCACACGGAAGTGGCCGCGCTGGCTCGCGCGCTACTGGACGGCCGCTGATCATGGCGCAGGTGACCGACGAGCAGGTCGAGCGGGTCCGCTCGCTGGTCGCGTCCATTCCGTCCGGCAGGGTGGCTACCTACGGCGACATCGCTGCCGTCGCAGGGCTTTCCAGTCCCCGCATCGTCGGATGGATCATGCGGGTCGACTCCTCCGACCTGCCCTGGCACCGCGTGATCACCGCATCCGGGCGTCCCGCGCGGCACCTGACCACCCGGCAGCTGGAACTGCTGCGCGCCGAGGGGATTCTGGCCGTCGACGGCAAGATTCCGTTGCGTGAGGTGCGCTACGAGTTCCCGTCCGGGAGTTAGCGATTAGAGCACCAACCGGACCAGCGCCGCGGTGCGGGCCAGGCCCGGGAAGGCTTCCGCCGTCGACCGCGGATGCAGGGCATGCACCGCGAGGCGAAACATCAACGCGCGCAACAACATCTGCGGCCACTCCGGCAGCGCGCTCCAGCGTTCGATGAGTCCGTCGTCGGCCTCGCCCCAGGACAACGCGTCGACGACGACCACACCCGCGGCCCATGACGCGGGTCGCCAGTAGGGCGTGATGTCGGTGATCCCCGGCGCGGCCGTGCCGATGAAAAGCACTGTGCCGTAAAGGTCTCCGTGCACCAGCTGGTTGGGGCTCTTGGTGGGCCGGCGCAGGGTGGCGAGCTGGTGGATCAGCTCGACCGACCGCTGGGCGTCCGCGCTCGGCGGCGCGGTGCGCGCCCCCGGCGGCACCGAGGCCAACGGCCGCTCCTCCCACGCGGCGCGATCCGCCGCGATGAAGACGTCGACGTCTCCCCACGGCGCGGTGGGCCCCTGGGTCAGGAATCGGGGGCGCTCCAGTTTGCCGGTGGCTTCGTGCAGCCGCACCGCCGCCGAGACCACCTCGTCGTGCCGGGCTTCCGGTGTGCCGGCGACGAACGTGTCGGCTCGCCAGCCCGAGACGACGTAGCGTCCGTCGGTCGAGCGGACCGGCCGGGCCAGGCGCACCCCGTCGACGAACAGCGTCTCGCGGACCCGCGCCGACCAGGCGGCGCGGGCGTGGTCGGCCACGATCGACAACACGACCTCGCCGCATCGCCAGCCGCCTTCCCAGCCGGCGCCGAGGGCGATGGGCTTGACACCGGTCAAACCGAACGCCGTCAGCACAAGTTCGGGCGGCGGCTCGAGGGTCACGCAGACCAGCCTAAACGAGCCCACCTGCGGAATTGCGTCAGTACATCACCATGTCGGGCTGCATTTGCTGGGCCCAGGCCACGATCCCACCCTGCAGATGCACCGCGTCGGAGAATCCGGCCTTCTTCAGCGCGGCCAGCGCCTCGGCCGAGCGCACGCCCGTCTTGCAATACAGCACCGGCATCCGGTCCTGCGGCAGCTTCGCCAGACCCTCCCCGGAGTTGATCAACGACTGCGGGATCAGCTGCGCGCCCTCGATGTGATTGATGTCCCACTCCACCGGTTCGCGAACGTCGATCAGCGCCAGTTTCTTGCCGGAGTCGAGCAGCTCGCGCAATTCCCGCGGGGTGATGGTGGAGCCGGCGGTCGCGTCGGCGGCGTCCGAGGACACCACGCCACAGAAATCCTCGTAGTCGATCAGCTCGGTGATCTTCGGCGTCGACGGGTCCTTGCGGATGCTGATCGTGCGGTAGCTCATCTCCAGCGCGTCGTAGATCATCAGCCGGCCCAGCAGCGGTTCGCCGATTCCCGTGATCAGCTTGATGGCCTCGGTGCCCATCACCGACGCGATCGAAGCGCAGATGATGCCCAGCACACCGCCTTCCGG
>NZ_MBEM01000172.1:0-1461 GCF_001954045.1 Mycobacterium sp. SP-6446
ATAGACAAGGGGCTGAACGGTTTCGACTTCGCGCATCGAATCAAGGGAAGCGTGCCGGTGCAGGCAAGAGACCACCGTAAGCGTCGCTGCAAATATATAAGCGCCGATTCACATCAGCGCGACTACGCTCTCGCTGCCTAAGCGACAGCTAGTCCGTCAGACCGGGAACGCCCTCGGCCCGGACCCTGGCGTCAGCTAGAGGGATCCACCGGTGAGTCCGGTCGCGGGACTCACCGGGACATACACAGCGACTGGGATCGTCATCCTGGCTGGTTCGCGTGACCAGGAGATCCGAGTAGAGGCATAGCGAACTGCGCACGGAGAAGACTTGAGGGAATGCCGTAGGACCCGGGTTCGATTCCCGGCAGCTCCACAGAGAAAGTACTGTTCCTGGGGTGAGCGGCTTTAATCGTCATACGACGGCGATGTCACGTTGTGCGCGCCCGACACCGCGTCGCGGGGAGCTCTTATGACCTATCGCCATCTTGCGTGGGTGCTCGGCGCAGTGGTGGTGGTGGCGGCGGCCATCGTTCCCGTCGAGGCCCATGGCCAACCGCCGACGAAGTGTCTGACCAACACTCCCACGGGCAAGCAGGTCTACGTGCCCTGCGATCTGCTCAACGCCGGCGCCAATTTCCCGCCGGGGCAGCGTTGTCCTCCACCGCTTGAGCAGTACCCGAAAGATGTGGCGGACTGGTGTGGCGAAGGCCCCGGCCTTGCGACTCCTACGCCCACGAGTCCTTCGCCCACGAGTCCTACGCCCGCGAGTCCTACGAGTCCGACAGGTCCTACGAGCTCTGTGCGGCCTACGAGCCCCGCGACCTCAACGAGTCCTGCGACCTCAACGAGTCCTGCGACGCCAACGAGTCCTGCGACTCCGACGACTCCGACGAGTCCTGCGACTCCGACGACTCCGACGAGTCCTGCGACTCCGACGAGTCCCGCGAGCCCGGTGGCTCCGGACAACGCGGGCTGATGTCGTCCCCGGATTCCTGACGACGCCGCCGCGTCGAAACCTATGCTGCCCGCATGAGCGAGTTTCATGCGTCGCCGCCGCCGGATCTTCCGGGCGTCCCCTCTGCCGAAGGGCCCCTGCCCGGCCCGGATCAATTGATCGGCCGTCCCCGCGCGTTGGCCGTGGACTTACTCGGCGAATTGCACGGGCCGCTGTTCTACGCTGACTTCAACGGCGGCGTCAGGAAGCTCTACGCGTGCTCGCTGGAGCTCGTTACGGAGCTTTGCGACGAAAGCCGCTTCGCCAAGAACCTGACGGCAACCCTCGCCCGAGTCAGGCCTTTGGCCGGTGACGGCCTGTTCACCGCCTACTACGGCGAACCGAACTGGCAGCGAGCCCACGATGTCCTGTTACCGGGTTTCAGTTATGCGGGCTTGCGCGCTTATCACGGCGCGATGCTGGACATCAACTGCAAACTGATCGACCGGTGGGACGCCAGCACCGGA
>NZ_MBEM01000173.1:0-11833 GCF_001954045.1 Mycobacterium sp. SP-6446
GGGTCGAACGACAGCGCGATCGCCGCGAAGGTGAATACCGCGAAGCCCACGTTGTAGATGCGGACCCGGCCGAACATGTCGCCGAGGCGTCCGACCAACACCACCAGGACCGCGGTGACCACCAGGTAGCCCATCAGCATCCACAGCAAATAGCCGATGTTCGACGGGGCCAGCGGATCCAATCCGATCCCACGGAAGATGGACGGCAACGAGATCAGCACGATCGACGCGTTGATCATCGCCAGCAGCATGCCGAGGGTGGTGTTCGACAGCGCAACCCACTTGTAGTGGGGGTGATCGACGTCCCATCGGAGGCGACGACCCTCCGGTTCGGTTGGCGCCAGCGTCGGGTTCGTCGCGGCGGGGCCCATCAACCCAAAACGCATAGGCATACAAACTAATGGAAGCCGCGCAGGCACCTGTCCCCAGGGGCTCACACGCGGCGCCGAATTTCCCCGCGCCGCTCGGTTGAGTTAGCTGGCGGCCCGCCCGCAACGCGCTCAACGCGCCGCTCACCGCCTCCATTCCGCGTTCACCACACCGGCGACTCGGACCGCCGAATTGTCTGGAAGCCCGGCCAGGCGTTTGCCGGTGCCCCCGGCACGACTCGAACGTGCGACCTAGGGATTAGAAGGCCCTTGCTCTATCCACCTGAGCTACGGAGGCAATGTGCAGGTCAGTCTATCTAATCGGGCCGCAGATCCGATTAGCTGGCCGCCACGCGCGCGAAAAGTCTTCCCGCGCCGGGCTTATCGGTTATGGTGTGAGCCTCGACACACGCACAACACCGGCTGGTAAACAGCCGTTAACCGCAACGAGGCGTGTGCATAACGTCGAGGGGTGGCGGTGCAATGGGCGTGGCCATGGACTTGACCTCGCGGTGCTCGTGGGCAGGTGCCCAGGCACTGCGCTTGGCGGCCGATGCCAGAGATACCTATCGGGCCGGCGCGCTGCTGCTGCGCGGCTCGCCCTTCGCGGTTAGCTGGTTTGCCGGCTGGCTGTCCGCGGAGTTTCCCCCGCATGTCGTGACCGGGCACGCCCTGTCCCGGGTATCGCGCCCATCCATCGGCCGCGTCGGCACCAGCTGGGCCGCGCAGCGTGCGGATCAAGCCCTCACCGCGGCGCTCGAGGAGTCCTTCGGAGCGGACTTCCGCGACCTGGTCTGCCATCCGACCTGCGAGCAGTCCGCGTGCGCGCCCCGCGATGGGCTGATACGGATGCCGGGGCCGCACCGCAAGTACGCGCGGCACACGTCCGACATCTCCTACGGCCCCGGCGGGCGCCACCTCCTCGACATCTGGCGGCGTCATGATCTCCTGCCGGGCCGGCGCGCGCCGGTGCTGATACAGGTTCCCGGCGGGGCGTGGGCCGTCAACGGCAAACGCGGCCAGGCGTACACGCTGATGAGCCGGATGGTGGAACTCGGCTGGATCTGCGTCTCCATCGACTACAGCAGGAGCCCGCGGTCCACATTTCCGGCTCACATCATCGACGTGAAGCGGGCCATCGCTTGGGTCCGGGAAAATATCGCCGACTACGGCGGCGACCCCGATTTCATCGCGATCACCGGCGGGTCCGCGGGTGCGCACCTGGCGTCGTTGGCCGCGCTCACCCCCAACGACCCGGAGTTTCAGCCTGGCTTCGAAAATGCCGACACGACGCTGCAGGCCGTCGCACCGTATTACGGCGTCTACGACTTCACCAGCACCGAGAACATGCACGAGCTGATGATGCCGTTCCTCGAGCAGATCGTGATGCGTGCTCGCTACGCCGATGCCCCCGAAAAGTTCAGGGCGGCATCGCCGATTTCATACGCGCATGCCGAGGCGCCCCCGTTCTTCCTGCTGCACGGCGAGAAGGACGAACTGGTTCCCTGCGGCCAGGCCCGCGCGTTCTGTGCGGCCCTGCGGGCGGCCGGGGCGCCCACGGTGGCCTACGCCGAGCTGGCCAATGCCCACCACGCGTTCGACATCACCCCGACGGTTCGATCGCGGCTGGCCGCCGACGCCGTCGCCGACTTCCTGGGCGTCGTCTACGGGCGGCGCACCCACTCGCTCGTGGATTCGTTGCCGCTGACGGCTTCTTCGGCCAGCTGAGCCGCGCCGCCCGCACGCGATCTCCGTGCCGGGGCCGCGCCTTTCACCAGCGCGTCAAGCCGACTAGCGTTGTGTTGGCTACTGGATTGGCAAGTCCGAGGCAGGAGGCTTGGTCCGCGGTGAGAAGGTTGGCGCGTCGAGTTGACGATCATGGCTGAGTCCGTCGAGACGGTTGGATTGTCCGACGAACTAGGGCCGGTCGACTATCTGATGCATCGGGGGGAGGCGAACCCCCGGACCCGGTCGGGAATCATGGCGCTGGAGCTCCTCGACTCGACGCCGGGCTGGGAGCGGTTTCGGGCGCGGTTTGAAAACGCCTCGCGGCGGGTGTTGCGCCTGCGGCAGAAAGTTGTGGTGCCGACGCTGCCGACGGCGGCGCCGCGCTGGGTCGTCGATCCCGATTTCAATCTCGACTTCCATGTGCGCCGGATGCGTGTATCGGAACCCGGCACCCTGCGTGAGGTATTCGATCTGGCCGAGGTGATCCTGCAGTCGCCGATGGACATATCGCGCCCGCTGTGGACCGCCACCCTGGTCGAGGGTCTGGCCGACGGCAAGGCTGCGACGCTGCTGCATGTGAGCCACGCCGTCACCGACGGTGTCGGCGGTGTCGAGATGTTCTCGCAAATATATGACCTCGAGCGCGATCCACCCGCCAGGCCGACGGCCCCGCAACCCATTCCGCAGGATCTAACCCCCAACGACTTGATGCGCCAAGGCATCAACCACCTTCCCATCGCCATCGTCAACGGCGTGTTGGGTGCGGTGTCCGGCGCAGCATCGGCGGCCGGGCGAGCGGTCTTGGACCCGGTGTCCACAGTGTCGGGAATCGTCGGCTACGCCACGTCGGGCATGCGGGTGATCAATCGCGCCGCCGAGCCCTCGCCGCTGTTGCGGCGCCGCAGCCTGGCCACCCGCACCGAAGCCATCGACATCCCGCTCTCCGATCTGCACAAGGCCGCAAAGTGCGGAGGCGGGTCGATCAATGATGCCTACCTCGCCGGCCTGTCCGGCGCGCTGCGGCGCTACCACGAGGCCCTCGGCGTCCCGATCAGCACGCTGCCGATGGCGGTGCCGGTCAACCTGCGGGCCGACGCCGACACCGCCGGCGGCAACCGGTTCACCGGCGTCAACCTGGCGGCACCGTTGGGCACCGCCGACCCGGTCGCCCGGATGAAGAAGATCCGCGCGCAGATGACGCAGCGCCGCGAGGAGCCGGCGATGAACATCATCGGCTCCATCGCACCGGTGCTGAGCGTCCTGCCGACGGCGGTCCTGGAGGGAATCACCGGTTCGGTCATCGGCTCCGACGTGCAGGCCAGCAATGTACCGGTCTATCCGGGGGACACCTACATCGCCGGCGCAAAGATATTGCGGCAGTACGGGATCGGCCCGTTACCCGGGGTGGCGATGATGGTGGTGCTGATTTCCCGCGGCGGCTGGTGCACCATCACCGTGCGCTACGACCGTGCCTCGGTGCGAAACGAGGCGTTGTTCGCCCGATGCCTGCTCGACGGTTTCGACGAGATCCTGGCGCTGTGCGGCGACCCGGCGCCGCGCGCGGTCCCGGCATCGTTCGCCGAGCCGGCCGGGTCGGCGCCGCGCTCGGTGGCCGGCTCATGAGCCCCGCCGACGAGCGGGACATGCGGCTGCCCGGCTCGGTCGCCGAGATCCTCGCCAGTCCACCCGGCCCCAAGATCGGCGCGTTCTTCGACCTCGACGGCACCTTGGTTGCCGGGTTCACGGCCGTCATCCTCACCCAGGAGCGCTTGCGGCGCCGCGACATGGGCGTCGGTGAGCTGCTCGGCATGGTCCAGGCGGGTCTTAGCCACACGCTCGGGCGCATCGAGTTCGAAGACCTCATCGGCAAGGCCGCCTCGGCGCTGGCCGGGCGGCTGATCGACGATCTGGAGGAGATCGGCGAGCGGCTCTTCGTGCAGCGGATCGAATCGCGCATCTATCCGGAGATGCGCGAGCTGGTTCGCGCTCACGTGGCCCGCGGCCACACCGTCGTGCTCAGCTCGTCGGCGCTGACCATCCAGGTCAATCCGGTGGCCCGCTTCCTCGGCATCACGAACACGCTCACCAACAAGTTCGAGACCAACGAAGACGGGTTGCTCACCGGCGGGGTCGTCAAGCCGATCCTGTGGGGGCCGGGCAAAGCCGCTGCGGTGCAACGGTTTGCGGCCGAGAATGACATCGACCTCAAAGACAGCTACTTCTACGCCGACGGTGACGAGGACGTAGCCCTGATGTACCTCGTCGGCAATCCGCGGCCGACGAACCCCGAGGGCAAGATGGCCGCCGTCGCCAAACGTCGCGGCTGGCCGATTCTGAGATTCAACAGCCGCGGTCGCGTGGGACTTCGGCGGCAGGTGCGAACGCTCGCCGGCTTCGGTTCGATGTTTCCGGTCGCGGCCGGCGCGGTGGGCATTGGTCTGCTGACCGGTAGCCGGCGCCGCGGCGTGAACTTCTTCACCTCCACCTTCTCCCAGTTGTCGCTCGCGATCGCGGGTGTGCACCTGAACGTCATCGGCAAAGAGAACCTGACCGCGCAACGGCCCGCAGTGTTTATCTTCAACCACCGCAACCAGGTTGACCCCGTCATCGCCGGGGCGCTGGTGCGTGACAATTGGGTCGGCGTGGGCAAGAAGGAACTGGAAAAGGACCCGATCATGGGCACGCTCGGCAAGCTGCTCGACGGGGTGTTCATCGATCGCGACGATCCCGTCGCCGCGGTGGAGACCATGCACGCGGTCGAAGACCGGGCCAAGAACGGCCTTTCGATCGTGATCGCACCCGAGGGCACTCGGGTGGACACCACCGAGGTCGGTCCCTTCAAAAAGGGACCGTTCCGCATCGCGATGGCGGTAGGAATTCCCATCGTGCCCATCGTGATTCGCAACGCCGAGATCGTAGCGGCCCGAAACTCGACCACGATAAATCCGGGCACGGTCGACGTCGCGGTGTTCCCGCCGATCCCCGTCGACGGCTGGACATTGGACACGCTGCCGGAGCGCATCGCCGAGGTGCGCCAGCTTTATCTCGACACGCTGGCCAACTGGCCCGTCGACGAGCTGCCCGAGGTCGATCTGTACGCCGAGAAGAAGGCGGCGAAAAGAGCCAAGCCGGCGGCCAAGACCGCCGCGCGCAAGGCCCCGCCGAAGAAGGCCACCGCAAAGAAAACCGCCGGGAAGAAAACCGCCACGAAGAAGGCGGCCGGTAAGAAGGCGGCCGGTAAGGCCACGCCTGATCCGCATGCGTCCAAGGTCGCTCTCAAAGACGGTGAGGTACAACAGCCTTCACGTCCCCGAGGGCGGCCGTGACGCAACCGGCCGCAGATACCAGCGCGGTATTGGCCGCGCAGGACTCGCTGGTATTGGCGTCCATGCACACCGGCGTCGAACGGGAGCTGGTGATGGATTGGCTGGGCAAGCAGCGCGCCCGGCACCCGGAAAGCAGATTCGACGTACTGAAATTGCCGTCGCGTGATGCGCCCCCGGCGGCGCTGACCGCTCTCGCCGAGCAGCTCGAGTCCGGCTCCGAATCCGCCGACGACCGGTTGGTAGTTCCGGTGCGCGTGTTCTGGCTGCCGCCCGCGGATCGGGGCAGAATCGCCAAGGTGGCCGGGCTGCTGCCCGGCCGAGATCCGTACCACCCCAACCAACGTCAGCAACGGCACATCCTGCGCGATGCCCCCCACCGCGCGCGGGTCGTCGCCGGCGAGCCCGCCAAGGTGTCCGAACTCCGGCAGCAGTGGCGCGACACCACCGTCGGGGCGGACAAGCGCGACTTCGCGCAGTTCGTCACCCGCCGCGCCATCTTGGCGATGGAACGCGCCGAGTACCGAATCCTCGGGCCGCAGTACAAATCTCCGCGGCTGGTGAAGCCGGAAATCCTGGCGTCCACCCGGTTTCGCGCCGGCCTGGAAAAGATCCCGGGCGCGACCGTCGAAGAAGCCGGCAAGATGCTCGACGAACTGGCCACCGGCTGGAGCAGGGTGTCCGTTGACCTGGTCGGCGTCCTCGGCAGGGCGCTCAGCCGGGGATTCGATCCGGACCTCGACTACGACGAGTATCAGGTCGCGGCGATGCGCGCCGGGCTGGAAGCACATCCGGCGGTGCTGCTCTTCTCGCACCGGTCCTACATCGACGGCGCGGTGGTGCCGGTAGCGATGCAGGAGAACCGGTTGCCGCCGGTACACGTCTTCGCCGGCATCAACCTCTCGTTCGGGTTGATGGGGCCGCTGCTGCGGCGCTCCGGCGTCATCTTCATCCGCCGCAACATCGGCGCCAATGCGCTCTACAAATACGTCCTGCGCGAGTACGTCGGCTATATCGTCGAGAAGCGGTTCAACCTGAGCTGGTCGATCGAAGGAACCAGGTCACGCACCGGAAAGATGTTGCCGCCCAAGCTCGGTCTGCTGGCCTATGTGGCCGACGCCTATCTCGATGGCCGCAGCGAAGACATCCTGCTGCAGCCGGTGTCGATCAGCTTCGACCAGCTACACGAGACCGCCGAATACGCCGCGTACGCCCGCGGCGGCGAAAAGACACCCGAGGGCATCCTGTGGCTGTACAACTTCATCAGGGCCCAGGGCGAACGCAACTACGGCAAGATCTACGTGCGCTTTCCCGAAGCCGTGTCGATGCGCGAGCACCTCGGTCCGCCGCACGGTCCGCTGGCCCAGGATCCGGACGCCAAACGGCTTGCGCTGCAGAAGATGTCGTTCGAAGTCGCGTGGCGGATTTTGCAAGCGACGCCGGTGACCGCGACGGGATTGGTGTGTGCGTTGCTGCTGACCACGCGGGGCGCGGCCTTGACGCTGGATCAGCTGCATCACACCCTGCAGGATGCGCTGGACTACCTCGAGCGCAAGCAGACCCCGATGTCGACCAGCCTGTTGCGGCTGCGCTCCCGCGACGGGGTGCGTGCGGCGGTTGACACGTTGTCCAACGGTCACCCGATCACCCGCGTCGACAGCGGCCGGGAACCGGTGTGGCGCATCGCACCCGAGGAGCAGCACGCCGCGGCGTTCTACCGCAACTCCTTGATACACGCCTTCCTGGAGACCTCGATCGTTGAACTTGCCCTCGCGCACGCCAGACGCGCGAAAGGCGATCGCATGGAGGCGTTTTGGGCCCAGGCGATGCGGTTGCGCGATCTGCTGAAGTTCGATTTCTACTTCGCCGACTCGGCGGCGTTTCGGCACAACATCGCCGCGGAGATGGCCTGGCACGACGATTGGGAGGCCCACGTCGCCGCCGGGGGCGACGAGATCGACGCGATGCTGTTTTCCAAGCGGCCGTTGATGGCGGACGCGATGTTGCGGGTGTTCTTCGAGGCGTATGAGATCGTCGCCGACGTGTTGCGTGACGCACCGGCCGACATCACCCAGAAGGAACTGACGCAGCGGGCGCTGGGGGTGGGCCGGCAATACGTGGCGCAGGCGCGGGTTCGCAGTAGCGAATCGGTTTCGACGTTGCTGTTCGCCACCGCTTACCAGGTGGTCGCCGACCAGGATCTGATCGCACCCGCCGCCGACCTCGCCGAACGACGGCTCGCGTTCCGGCGGGAATTGCGCGACATCATCGGCGATTCCAATCATGTCGGGCGGGTCGCGCGCGATCAGTTCGTCGCCCGCGAGACCAAGGCCCGGCGCAGCCGTCTGGACAGCCAACCGCGGTAGTCGTAGCGCCCGCCCATACCCTGGGTACATGACGGTTGCCCGGCCCGCCGGCAAGCCCGCCGCGCTGGTGTGGCCGCTACTCGCCGGCGTCGCGGTGCTGGCCGGCTGCACGGCGGCCGGAATCGGGGCGCTGTCGCTGGCGGACGCGCTGACGCTCACGGGCCTGCCCAATCCCGGCCCGGCGACGACGGTGGGACTGCCGTTCGTCCGGGCGGCCGGTGAGATCGCGGCGGCGCTGGCGGTCGGATCGTTTCTTTTCGCGGCGTTTCTGGTGCCCCCGCAGGGCAGCGGCGTGCTCGACGCCGGCGGATACCGCGCGCTGCGGATGGGGACCGTCGCGTCGGGCGTGTGGGCGGTGTGTGCCGCGCTGCTGGTCCCGCTGACCATTTCCGATGTGTCCGGGCACCCGTTGGCCGATCACCTCAACCCGGTGACGATCTGGAGGCTGGCCGACCTGATCTACACCGCGTCCGCGTGGCGCTGGACCGCATTCTTGGCCGCGACTGTGACGTTGGCCGGTGCGTCGGTGCTGCGCTGGTCCTGGACGCCGGTGCTGCTCGCCGGGTCGTTGTTGACGCTGGTACCGCTCGGGCTGACGGGTCATTCGTCGGCGGGCGGCTCACACGACCTGGCCACCAACAGCCTGCTGATCCACCTCGTCGCCGCGACCGTGTGGGCCGGCGGCCTGCTGGCGCTGCTGACGCACGCGTTGCGTGCCGGTGAACACATCGGCCTGGCGGCGCGGCGCTTCTCGGCCATCGCACTGTGGTGTTGGGTGGCGATGGCGCTCAGCGGTTTGGTGAACGCCGCGGTGCGGGTGGCGCCTGCGGAGCTGTTTACCACCGGTTACGGGCGGCTGGTGGTCGTCAAGTTCGTCGCGTTGTGCCTGCTGGGTGCCGTGGGCTGGCGCCAGCGACGCGCCGGAGTTGCTGCGCTGCAAGCGGATCCGAGTCCCGAGGTTCCGGTGCGCCGTGTCTTGCTCCGGCTTGCCCTGACCGAGGCGGTCGTTTTCGGTCTGACCTTCGGCGTTGCCGTCGGGCTGGGCCGAACCCCACCGCCGCCACCGCCGTCGCGGTTGCCGTCAATTTCCGAAGCCGAGATCGGCTACGACCTCGACGGTCCGCCCACCCTGGCGCGCGTCCTGTTCGACTGGCGCTTCGACCTGATCTTCGGTACGGCCGCAATCGTTCTCGCCGGCTTGTATGTGGCGGCCGTGGTACGACTGCGTCGACGCGGCGATCGCTGGCCGCCGGGGCGGATGGTGGCCTGGCTGCTCGGCTGCGTGGTGTTGCTGTTCGTGACGTCGTCGGGGGTGGGGCGCTACATGCCCGCCATGTTCAGCATGCACATGGTCGCCCACATGGGCCTGTCGATGCTGGTCCCGATCCTGTTGGTGCTCGGCGCCCCGGTCAGCCTGGCGCTGCGGGCGCTGCCGGCCGCCGGCCGCGGTGATCCGCCGGGTATGCGGGAATGGATCCTGGCCGCGCTGCACAGCCGGCTCTCGCGGCTGCTGACCAATCCGGTGGTCGCCACCGCGTTGTTCGTCGCGGGGTTCTACGGGCTGTATTTCTCGAACCTTTTCGATACCACGGTTAGCAGTCACGCCGGCCATATGGCGATGAACCTGCACTTCCTCATCAGCGGCTATTTGTTCTACTGGGTCGTGATCGGGGTGGACCCGACGCCGCGGCCGATCCCGCCGATAGCCAAGGTGGCCGTGGTGTTCGCCTCGCTCCCGCTGCACGCGTTCTTCGGCGTGGAGTTGATGGGCACCCGAACCGTGCTCGGCGCCGCCTATTACCGGTCATTGGGCCTGCCCTGGCACACCGATCTAATGGGTGATCAGCGACTGGGCGGCGGAATCGCTTGGGCGGCAGGGGAAGTGCCCCTGGTGATCGTCATGATCGCGCTGCTCGTGCAGTGGGCGCGCAGCGATGCGCGCACCGCGCGGCGGCTGGACCGCGCGGCCGAACGCAACGACGACGCCGACCTGACCGCCTACAACGCGATGCTGGCCGAGCTGGCGCGACGCGAAACGCCGGGATCGCCGAAGACACGGTAAACGGAGTCTGTGCTCCGGACGAATTTCTTGATGTCCCAGCCCGTTTGGGCTCCGACGTGTTGCCGGCGAGCGACCGGCTCCGCGTGCGGACCTAGTTGTTTGTGGGTGGTGGTTGGGGTTGGAAGGGGTCGTACCACCACCAGTCGGCGCGTTCGCCGAGAGGCCCGGGACACGGCGGGACGGCGGGCGGGGGTTGCGTTGGCGGGCGCGCCAGCGATCCCGGGCTCAGTAATCGGCCGGTGTCGTCGGTGACGGTGAGATCATCGGCGGGTCCGGTGATGGTGATGACCCCACGATGGTGTAGCCGGTGATGGTAGGGGCAGACCAGTACCAGGTTGGCCAGCTCGGTGGGCCCGCCGTCTTCCCAGTGTCGGATGTGATGAGCGTGCAGACCCCGGCTGGCCCCGCAGCCAGGAACCACGCACGCCCGGTCGCGGTGCTCGAGCGCACGGCGAAGCCGCCGGTTGATCAGCCGAGTCGAGCGCCCGGCGCCGATAACCTCGCTGGCACGTTCGAACCACACCTCACAGGTGGCATCACAGGACAGGTATTGGCGTTCGGCGTCCGACAACACCGGGCCCAGATGCAGCGCGGCGATGCGCGCCTGGGTGTCGAGATGCATCACCACGGTGGTGTGCTGCCCATGCGGGCGGCGGGCCACCTCAGCATCCCACCCCGCCTCGACCAGACGCATAAACGCCGCGGCGGTGTTCGGCAACGGCGGCGCGTTATTCGATGCCCGTGCGTCGGTGTCGTGGTCGTGTTTCCACTCGGCGATCAGCGCATCACGATGCGACGCCAGCGCCGCGTCGAACTTCGCCGCCTCATCGTGAGCAAGGGTGATCCGATAGCAACTGCCCTGCTCGGTGCTGGTCCTGGTGAACGCGCGCTCGGGCTCGCGGCGCGGTTCGGGTTCGGGCCGCGGTTCCAGCTTGAGCGCGGTGCGCAGCTGATTGACCGTGGCCACCCGCGCCAACTGCAGGTAATGCTCATCAGATCCCGCACCCGCGCGCGCCGCGATAACGCCCACCTGATCCAGCGACAGCCAGCCCTCCCGCATGCCCTGAACGCACCGCGGGAACTCCTCACGCCGGGCCGCGACAGTCGCGATCGTGTGGGCAGTGGCCGGCGAGCAGCCGGTCTTCCAGGCCACCAACGCCGGCACCGACCGCGCCCCAGTGGCGCCCCACAGCCGGTCCCGATCGATCTCGGCGACGATGTCCACGATGCGCCCATCAATCGCGTTGCGCTGACCGGCCAACTCCGCCAACTCCTCAAACAACACCTCAAGACGCTCAGCAGGACTCAACCCCGCCAAGGCAAGCGATGCCGTCGAAGACATGACCACATCATCACAGCGGGGTACGACAAATCCCGGCCGCCCAAACCGCGCCAGGTCGTGACCAACACCGATCGCCAAGCGAGACAGCCTGATTGGCGCGTTCACGCCAGCAGGCTATCCACAGTCTCGGTTCTTTCAACAGGTTTGGCGATTGGGCCTAATTCGGCACGGAACCCGTCGGTGGCGCGGCGCTAAATGGCGGCCAGATAGGGCGCGCTCACCGCGCGAAGAGATAGCAAAACCAGAAGGGACAAGCCAATGTTCGAAACGCCGCTCACCGTCGTCGGTCACATCGTCAACGACCCTCAGCGCCGCCAGGTCGGCAATCAGGAGGTCATCAAATTCCGCGTGGCCAGCAATTCGCGCCGCCGCACTGGCGACGGCAACTGGGAGCCGGGCAACTCACTGTTCATCACCGTCAACTGCTGGGGAAAGCTGGTCACCGGGGTGGGGGCCGCGCTGGGCAAGGGAGCCCCGGTGATCGTGGTGGGCTACGTGTACACCAGCGAGTACGAGGACCGCGATGGCAACCGCCGCTCGTCGCTCGAGATGCGCGCGACGTCGGTAGGCCCGGACGTGTCGCGGGCGATCGTGCGCATCGAGAAGCCGGGCTACACCGGCCCCAGTGCGGATCAGGCCGCGGC
>NZ_MBEM01000174.1:0-861 GCF_001954045.1 Mycobacterium sp. SP-6446
TGGTCGACTTTGCCGAGTCGGCTGGGCTGTCGGCCGTCGCCTACGGGCCCGATACGCGGGAGTGGTGGAGTTCGCACCGCGACTTCTGGACGCGTGTGTTCCGCAAATTCTGGAAGATCCGAGATCTGGTCAGGTCGTGGCGCGACATCGGGCAGTCCGTCACCCGGCACTGGGAGCAAATCACCGCGACACTGCGGACGCTGGCGGCCGGGTCCGACCTGCTGGTCACGTTTCTGAATTTCGAACAGCCCGCCGCCAATGTCGCCGAGTACTACGACATTCCGCTGGCCACCCTGCATCTCGCCCCGGTGCGGGTCAACGGACAGGTCCTGCCATTCCTGTCACCGTCGCTGGGCCGTTACGCGGTGCGGCTGTACGAGTGGGTGAGTTGGCGCGGGGTGAAGAACTTCGATGACGTGCAGCGCCGCGAACTGGGCCTGCCGAAGGCGAGGCGCTCTGCGGCGCGACGCATCACCGAGCGCGCATCGCTGGAAATCCAGGCCTACGACGAGGTGTGCTTTCCGGGGCTGGCGGCCGAATGGGCGAAATGGAACGGCCAACGGCCGGTCGTCGGGGCGCTGACGATGGAGTTGACCACGGACGCCGACGAGGAGGTCGCGTCGTGGATCGCCGCGGGAACACCGCCGATTTTCTTCGGCTTCGGCAGCACGCCGGTCAAGTCTCCCGCCGACACCGTCGCCATGATCGGCGCGGCCTGCGCGCAACTGGGCGAACGGGCGCTGATCTGCTCTGCGGACACCGACTTCAGCGACGCCCCGCATTTCGACCACGTCAAAACCGTCGACGCGATGAATTACTCGGCCGCCTTTCCCGCCTGCCGCGCGGTCGTGCACCACGGCG
>NZ_MBEM01000175.1:0-14898 GCF_001954045.1 Mycobacterium sp. SP-6446
ACTCGGTGGCGGCCTCGGTCTGGCTGTTTCCGACCAGCGCGGCGATGCTGGCCTGGCATCTGCTTCGGCCGCGCACCACCATCTGGCGCACCGCGGGGGTTTCGGCGACGGCGGCCGCGTTGTCGGCGTCGTTCACCTCGGTGCCCTACGTCGAGTTCGGTGTCGCCGCGATGCCCAACCTGGCCGCCTACGGGGTCGCGATCCCGACGTTCGTCCTGATCACCTCGACGCTGCGGCACCGCGACCGCATCCCGACGGCGGTGCTGGCGCTGGTGGGCGTCCTGTCGGTGCATCTAACGGGCGGGTTCATCGTGATCCTGTTCCTGTTGGCGTGGTGGCTGTTGGACGTCTGGTGGCATCCGGTGCGCGGCCGGCTCGCCGACGTGCTGATCCTGGCCGCCGTGGCGGTGCCGACCGCGGCGATCCTGGCGCCGCAGTTCATCGGCGTGCTCCGGCAGGCCGACATCATCGCCGGGCACGCATTCCCCAGCTTCAAGAGCGCGAAGCAGGGCGTCATCGACGCGCTGCTCCTGCACACGCGTCACCTCAACGACTTCCCGACCCAATACGGCCTGATCGTGCTCATGTACGCCGGCCTGGCGATCCTGCTGTACAAGAAAATCTGGTGGCCGCCGGTGGTTTGGCTGGTGCTGACCGTCGCGACGATCTACTCCGGGGCGCCGTTTCACAACGCGGCGGGCGCCGCCATCGAAGCGTTCAGCCAGTTCTTCTACAACGATCCGCGACGGCTCACGGCCGTGGTGTCCATGCTGGCGACGCCGATGGCGGCCATCGCCTTGTTCGCGGCGGTCATGCTGGTGGTCGCGGGCGCCAAACGGGTCACCAAGCGGTTCAAACGTCTGCCGGCGCCGGTGTGGGTCTCGGCGACCGCGGTGATGCTGGCGGTGTCGACCGTGGTCATCGCGCGGCACTACTTCTATCGGCATCTGGTGCTGTTCGGCGACAAATACGACTCGGTGATGATCGACCAGCGCGACCTGATGGCGATGGCTTACCTGGCCAACCAGCCGGGCGCACGCGACACCGTGATCGGCGACTCGAACGTCGACGGCACCGCGTGGATGTACGCGGTGGCCGACCTGCACCCGCTGTGGACCCACTACGACTTTCCCCAGCAGACCGGCCCCGGCTATTACCGCTACATCTTCTGGACCTCCGCGCGCAAAGGCGACGACGATCCGAAGGTGGTAGAGGCGATTAAGGCCCTCAATATCAGGTACATACTGACTAGCACGCCCAACGTGCGAGGGTTTGCCACACCCGACGGACTAATGTCTCTAGAGAAATCGAAGTCGTGGGCGCTGATCTACGACAACGGTGGGGCAAAGATCTACGAATGGCGCGGAAACACCGCCGCGACGCCCCACCCCTAGACGCAACAAGAGGATGGTGACGGATTGAGTAACGGCAACGACGGCCGAGACGACGATGGCATCGAAATCATCGGCGGCGTCGATCCCCGAATCATGGCGATACGCGAGGCGGACGACGACGACGCCGACGGACGCTCCCTGACCGACCTGGTCGAGCAGCCCGCCAAGGTGATGCGGATCGGCACCATGATCAAGCAACTGCTCGAGGAGGTGCGTGCCGCACCGCTCGACGACGCCAGCCGTAACCGGCTGCGCGAGATCCACGCCACCAGCATCCGCGAGCTCGAAGACGGCCTGGCACCCGAACTGCGCGAGGAACTCGACCGGCTCACCCTGCCGTTCAACGAGGACGCCGCGCCGTCGGACGCCGAGCTGCGCATCGCCCAGGCACAACTCGTCGGCTGGCTGGAGGGCCTGTTCCACGGCATCCAGACCGCGCTGTTCGCCCAGCAGATGGCGGCCCGCGCGCAGCTGGAGCAGATGCGCCACAGCGCGCTGCCACCGGGCATCAGCAAGTCGGGCCACGGGCCCGGCTCGGGCACCGGGCAATACCTGTAGGCCGACTTAAGTAGCTGATGGTGGCGGGTTCGGGACCTCACATCGAGACTCAGAGCGCGTGGGTGGAATTCCCCATCTTCGACGCCAAGTCGCGCTCCTTGAAGAAGGCCTTCCTGGGCAAGGCGGGCGGCACGATCGGGCGCAACAACTCCAACGTCGTCGTTGTCGAGGCGTTGCGCGACATCACCATGTCGCTTGAGCTGGGCGACCGGGTCGGACTGGTCGGTCATAACGGGGCCGGGAAATCGACTCTGCTGCGCCTACTTTCGGGCATCTACGAACCCACCCGCGGCTGGGCGAAGGTCACGGGGCGAGTGGCGCCGGTCTTCGACCTCGGGGTCGGCATGGACCCCGAGATCTCCGGCTACGAGAACATCATCATTCGCGGCCTGTTCCTGGGGCAGAGCCGAAAATACATGCTGAGCAAGGTCGACGAGATCGCCGAGTTCACCGAGCTCGGCGACTACCTGTCGATGCCGCTGCGCACGTATTCCACCGGCATGCGGGTGCGACTGGCGATGGGCGTGGTCACCAGCATCGACCCGGAGATCCTGCTGCTCGACGAGGGCATCGGCGCCATCGACGCCGACTTCCTGAAGAAGGCCCAGTCGCGGTTGCAGGGCCTGGTGGAGCGTTCCGGAATCCTGGTGTTCGCCAGCCATTCCACCGAATTCCTGGCCCGGCTGTGCAAGACGGCGATGTGGATCGACCACGGCGTCATCAGGCAGACGGGTGGTATCGAGGAGGTGGTGCGCGCCTACGAGGGCGAAGAGGCGGCGCGCCACGTCCGCGAGGTGCTGGCCGAAACCGCCGGACAATCATGAGTGAGTCCGTCTTCGCCGTCGTGGTCACCCACCGACGACCCGACGAGCTGGCCAAGTCGCTGGACGCGCTGAGCACACAGACCCGGTTGCCCGATCACCTCATCGTGGTCGACAACGACGGGTCCGAAGACGGGCGGGTCAGCGATCTCGTTGCCGCCCAACCGATTTCGACGACATATCTCGGTTCACGCCGAAACCTCGGCGGCGCAGGCGGTTTCGCGCTCGGCATGCTGCACGCGCTGGCGCAGGGCGCGGACTGGGTGTGGCTGGCCGACGACGACGGGCGCCCGCAGGATTCCCGCGTGCTGGCGACGCTGCTCGCCTGCGCCGAGAAGTACGGACTGGCCGAGGTCTCGCCGATGGTGTGCAACTCCGACGACCCGCAGCGGCTGGCGTTCCCGTTGCGGCGCGGCCTGGTGTGGCGCAGGTACGCAAGCGAATTGCGCACCGAAGCGGACCAGGATCTGCTGCGCGGCATCGCGTCGCTGTTCAACGGCGCACTGTTCCGGGCGTCGACCCTGGAAGCGATCGGGGTGCCGGACATGCGGCTGTTCATCCGCGGTGACGAGGTGGAATTGCACCGCCGGCTGGTTCGGTCCGGTCTGCCGTTCGGCACCTGCCTGGAGGCGGTCTACCTGCACCCCTGCGGATCCGAGGAGTTCCGGCCCATCCTGGGCGGTCGGATGCACACGCAGTATCCCGACAACCCCACCAAGCGGTTCTTCACCTACCGCAACCGCGGCTACCTGCTGTCGCAACCGGGTCTGCGCAGGCTGCAGGCCCAGGAGTGGCTGCGGTTCGGCTGGTTCTTCCTGGTCAGCCGCCGCGATCCCAAGGGCCTACTGGAGTGGATTCGGTTGCGCCGCTTGGGACGTCGCGAGCAATTCGGCCAGCCGGAAGGATCGTGATGAGTTTCCTCGACGCCGCGACTCAGTCCCGGACATTGACCCGCGCCCGCGCCGATCTGGTCGACGGCTTTCGCCGTCACGAGCTGTGGCTGCACCTGGGCTGGCAGGACATCAAGCAGCGCTACCGCCGCTCGGTGCTGGGGCCGTTTTGGATCACCATCGCGACCGGCACCACGGCCGTCGCCATGGGTGGGCTGTACTCCAAACTGTTTCACCTACAGCTGGCGGTGCACCTGCCCTACGTCACGCTCGGGTTGATCATCTGGAACCTGATCAACGCCGCCATCCTGGAGGGCGCCGACGTCTTCGTCGCCAACGAGGGTCTGATCAAACAGCTGCCGACACCGTTGAGCGTGCACGTTTACCGGCTGGTGTGGCGCCAGATCATCTTGTTCGCCCACAACATCGTCATCTACGTCGTGATCGCGATCATCTTCCCCAAGCCGTGGTCGTGGGCCGACTTGTCGGTGATCCCGGCGCTGGGGCTGATCGTGCTCAACTGCATATGGGTGTCGTTGTGCTTCGGCATCCTGGCGACCCGCTACCGCGACATCGGTCCGCTGCTGTTTTCCATCGTGCAGCTGCTGTTCTTCATGACGCCGATCATCTGGAACGAAGACACGCTGCGGCAGCAGGGTGTCGGACGCTGGTCGAGGATCGTCGAACTCAACCCGTTGCTGCACTATCTGGACATCGTTCGTGCGCCGCTGCTGGGCGCCCCCCAGGAGCTGCGGCACTGGGTGGTGGTGCTGGCGCTGACGGCCGTCGGCTGGGTGTTGGCGGCGTTGGCGATGCGGCAATACCGCGCCCGGGTGCCCTACTGGGTGTGACGAGGGGACGGGGCCGAAATGCATGAGTCGCGGTTGAAGGGCGGCGCGCGTCGGGCTGCACTCATAGCAGGCGCAGTGTTTGGCGTCGCGATGCTGAGCCCTGGAGCAGCAGGCGCCGACGGACCGGTTCAGTTGAGAAGCCGGCTGGGCGATGCGTGTCTGGACGCCCCGAACGACAGCTGGTTCACCCCGGTGGTGGTCAACCCCTGCAATGGGGCCGACACCCAGCGCTGGAACCTCAACGGCGACGGGCGAATCGAGAGTGCGGCCTTCCCCGGACGATGCCTCAATGTGCCGGAGTCCAGCCTGTCGCTGCGCCTCCTGGCCTGTTGGACCAGCCAGCGTTGGACCATCCAGCCCGACGGCCGGATCACGGCCCTGCTTGGTGGCTGCCTCACTGTCCTCGGCGGCCCGGGTCCTGGGACTTGGGTGGGACCCCGCATTTGCAATGGCTCACCCGAGCAGGGGTGGGATAGCGTTCTCTAACCGGGCCGGCCCGTCGCTTCAAGAATCTTTTGAGGATCCGACAAGGCCGGCGCACGACGCTAACCGTCGTGCAAATTCCTGATATCACCAGCGCCGACGGGGTGCACGTCGCCGTCATGCATCGTGCCGACGCGCCCGTCGGCCGGACGGCGCGGTTCCACATGCGCAAGAGGTTCGACGACCTACCCTGCTGCTACCGCTCGTGGGCGAACCAGGGGAAGCGCTTCTTCCTGCACGGCTATGAGCGGACGTTCGAAGTCGAGTTCGCTTGCGCGGAAACCGAACCCGAGACCTTGGTGGTGGACCCGGGTGCCGTCCGGGTGATCCGGGCGGCGCTGCGATACCAGTTCGACCACACCACGTTGATCGCCGCGGACGACCCGCAGCGTGCGCTGTTCGAGCTGCTGGCCGAGCGGGGCGTCATCGATCTGCGCATCATGGACGACACGGGCATGGAGGGCTCGGCGGCCTGGGTGTTCGACACCGCCGACCGGATCGTCGGGCTGGCGACCGGGGGCCGGGTCTGGGTGTCGCGGATAAAGGCACGCGAGCGCCGCAACCACGTCGTCACGCTGACAGCGGGACCGGTGTGAACCTCACAGCAGCCCGTTCGCCGACGGCGCGAATGGGTATGCACGTGTACAACTAAATAGATGTGCTTGCCTGATACCGGTGACGGGCGGGCGCTTGGTGGTGTAACACTGATACGCCACGAATCGGATTCACGGCGCGTGAGTGATCAGCAAACGGCGACCCGGGACGTCGGGGCGAAAGGTGGGCGGACGTGACAAAGAAAGCCCAATCGGTGGCCGATGCCGCGCGGGAGAACCTGGCCGCGGAGCTGGATCGGCTGCGGCAGCGTCGCGATCGCCTCGAGGTCGAGGTCAAGAACGACCGCGGCATGGTCGGCGACCACGGGGACGCGGCCGAGGCGATACAGCGCGCGGACGAACTGGTCGTGCTGGGTGACCGGATCAACGAGCTGGACCGGCGATTGCGCACCGGGCCGTCGCAGTCCGGAGAGGCCGAAACGCTGCCCGGCGGCACCGAGGTGACGCTGCGCTTCCCCGACGGCGAAGTCGTGACGATGCATGTGATCTCCATCGTCGAGGAGACCCCGGCCGGCCGTGAAGCCGAGACGCTGACCGCCCGCAGCCCACTGGGCCAGGCGCTGGCCGGACACAAACCGGGCGACACCGTGACCTACTCGACGCCCCAAGGGGAAAACCAGGTCGAGCTGATCGCGGTGAAGTTACCTAAATAGCCCATGCCCGAGCTCGCGCCGCCACAGCTCAGCCTGACGACGCAGATATGGCGTTTCGTCGTCACCGGCGGGCTGGCCGGGATCGTCGACTTCAGCCTCTACCTGGTGCTTTACCAGGTGATCGGCATCCAGGTCGACCTGTCCAAAGCCACCAGTTTCGTTGTCGGCACCATCACCGCGTACCTGATCAACCGCCGGTGGACGTTTCAGGCGTCACCGAGCACCGCCCGGTTCGTCGCGGTCATGGTTCTCTACGGCATCACCTTTGCCGTGCAGGTCGGGCTCAACCACCTGTGCCTTGCCTTGCTGCACTATCGCGGCTGGGCGATACCCGTCGCGTTCGTGATCGCGCAGGGCACCGCGACGGTGATCAACTTCGTCGTGCAGCGAGCCGTTATCTTCCGCATCCGCTGAGCCAGCCGGCCAAGCGGTACCCTCTTTGACGATGTTCACCACCAAACGCCTGACGGGCTGGGGTCGCACCGCTCCCTCCGTCGCGACGGTGCTTTCCACCGGGGACGCCGAGGAGATCGCCAAGGCCGTGGCCAACGCGGGCGACCGCGGCGTGATCGCCCGAGGCCTGGGCCGTTCCTACGGCGACAACGCGCAAAACGGTGGCGGTCTGGTGATCGACATGACGCCACTCAACCGCATCCACTCGATCAGCGCCGACACCCGGCTGGTCGACGCCGACGCCGGGGTCAACCTGGACCAGCTGATGAAGGCGGCGCTGCCGTTCGGGTTGTGGGTGCCGGTGCTGCCGGGAACCCGGCAGGTCACCATCGGCGGGGCAATCGCCTGCGACATCCACGGCAAGAACCATCACAGCGCGGGCAGCTTCGGCAATCACGTTCGGTCGATGGACCTCCTCATGGCCGACGGCACCATCCGCACGGTCACCCCCGAAGGGGAGGATGCCGAGCTGTTCTGGGCCACCGTAGGGGGCAACGGCCTGACCGGGATCGTGTTACGCGCCACCATCGCCATGACGCCGACGGAGACGGCGTACTTCATCGCCGATGGCGTTGCCACCAACGATCTCGACGAAACGGTCGCCGTCCACCTAGACGGCAGCGAAACGAATTACACCTATTCCAGCGCCTGGTTCGACCTGATCAGTCCACCACCGAAGCTCGGTCGGGCCGCCGTCAGCCGGGGCAGCCTCGCGACGCTGGATCAACTGCCGAAAAAGCTCGCCAAGAACCCCTTGAAATTCGATGCGCCGCAACTCTTAACGGTGCCGGACGTGTTTCCGGTAAGCGCGATGAACAAGCTCTCGTTTATGGCGATCGGCGAGGTGTACTACCGGCTGGGCGGAACCTACACCGGCAAGATCATGAATCTGTCGCAGTTCTACCACATGCTCGACCTCGTCAGCGGCTGGAATAATGCTTACGGGCCAAGGGGTTTCGCCCAACATCAGTTCTTGGTGCCGCCGGACGCGATGGACGAATTCAAGGCCATCATCCGCTGGATCCAGACTCAAGGCCACTACTCCGCGCTGAACGTGTTCAAGCTTTTCGGCCCAGGCAACCGCGCGCCACTGAGCTTTCCCATGGCCGGTTGGAACGTCGCGATGGACTTCCCGATGAAGCCGGGCATCAACGAGTTCCTCAACGAACTCGACCGCCGGGTGCTGGAGTTCGGCGGGCGGGTCTACACCGCCAAGGACTCCCGCGCCACCGCGGAAACCTTTCACGCCATGTATCCGCGCATCGACGAGTGGATCGCCGTGCGCCGCAAGGTAGATCCGCTGGGGGTCTTCGCCTCCGACATGGCCCGACGTTTGGAGCTGCTCTAAATGGTGCTCGACGCGGTAGGCAATCCGCAGACCATCCTGCTGCTCGGCGGCACGTCCGAGATCGGGCTCGCCATCTGCGAGCGCTACCTGCAGAACGCGCACGCGCGCATCGTGTTGGCCGCCATGCCCGACGACGCGGGCCGCGACGACGCGGTGGCCCAGATGAAGGCCGCGGGCGCGCGGTCTGTGGAGTTGATCGATTTCGAGGCCACCGACACCGACAGCCACCCCAAGATGATCGAGCAGGCCTTCTCGGGCGGCGATGTGGACGTGGCCATCGTCGCGTTCGGTTTGCTCGGCGACGCCGAAGAACTGTGGCAGAACCAGCGCAAGGCGGTGCAGATCGCCGAAATCAACTACACCGCAGCGGTTTCGGTGGGCGTCCTTTTGGCCGAGAAGATGCGCGCCCAGGGCTTCGGCCAGATCATCGCGATGAGCACCGTGGCCGGCGAACGGGTGCGGCGATCCAACTTCGTCTACGGCTCCACCAAGGCGGGCCTGGACGGCTTCTACCTGGGCTTGTCAGAAGCATTGCGCGAGTACGGAGTTCGCGTCCTAGTGATCCGTCCCGGCCAGGTGCGAACCCGGATGAGCGCGCACATCAAGGAAGCCCCGCTGACCGTCGACAAGGAGTATGTCGCCAACCTCGCGGTGACCTCGGCCGCCAAAGGTAAGGAATTGGTTTGGGCGCCAGCAGCATTCAGGTACGTGATGATGGTGTTGCGACACATCCCGCGGAGCGTCTTCCGCAAGCTGCCAATCTGACCATGCGCAACGCACTGGCCAGCCTCGGCCAGCTGGTCTTGGCCGCGGTGGTGGCCGCGATCGTCTCGGTGGTGTCCCTGATCGCCATCGCCGGGGTCCAGTGGCCCGCCTTTCCGTCGTCGAACCAGCTGCACGCTCTGACCACCGTCGGTCAGGTCGGCTGCCTGGCCGGGCTGATCGGCGTTGGCTGGCTGTGGCGGCGCGGCGGTCGCTACCCTCGGCTGCTGGCCCAGCTCGGCGGGGTGGTGTTCGTGTCCGCGTTCTCCGTGGTCACCCTGGGCATGCCGCTGGGCGCCACCAAGCTGTATCTGTTCGGCATCTCCGTCGACCAGCAGTTCCGCACCGAATACCTGACCCGGCTCGCCGACAGCCCCGCGCTGCACGACATGACCTACGTGGGGCTCCCGACGTTCTACCCGCCGGGCTGGTTCTGGATCGGTGGGCGTGCGGCGGCGCTGACCGGCGTGCCGGCCTGGGAGATCTACAAGCCGTGGGCCATCACCTCGATCACCATCGCGGTCGCGGTCGCGCTGGTGCTGTGGTCGCGAATGATCCGCTTCGAGTACGCGCTGATCGTCACCACCGCGACCGCCGCGGTGACGCTGGCCTACAGCTCGCCGGAGCCTTATGCCGCGATGATCACGGTGCTGCTGCCCCCGGTGCTGGTGCTGACGTGGTCGGGCCTGCGTGCCGGTGAACGCGCTTTAGCCGCCGAACGTGCGGCTGGCCGCACACTCGAACCCGAACGTGCGGCTGGCCGCACGCTCGGCGCAGAAGAACCAACAGCGGGCGGCTGGGCCGCAGTGGCCGGCGCCGGGATCTTCCTGGGCTGGACGGCCACGTGGTACTCGCTGCTGTTCTGCTTCGGCGCCTTCACGATGGCGCTGATGGCCGTGGTGCTTGCCGCCGCGCGCTGGCGCCGGCACGGGTTCAGCGCCGCGCTCGACCCGCTGCGCCGGCTTGCCGTCATCGCCGTGATCGCGGCGGCCATCGCCAGCACCACCTGGCTACCGTTCCTTTTGCGCGCGGCCACCAGCCCAATCAGCAACAGCGGCAGTGCCTTTCACTATCTGCCCGCCGACGGCGCCGAGCTGACCTTCCCGATGCTGCAGTTCTCGCTACTGGGCGCCATCTGCCTGCTGGGCACGCTGTGGCTGGTGGTACGCGCCCGAACGTCGGTGCGGGCCGCCGCCCTGACGATCGGCGTGCTGGCCGTCTACCTGTGGTCGCTGCTGTCGATGCTGACCACGCTCGCGCGCACCACGCTGCTGTCGTTCCGGCTGCAGCCCACGTTGACCGTGCTATTGGTCGCCGCGGGCGTGTTCGGCTTCGTGGAAGCCACCCGGTCGCTGGCCCGGCGAAGCCGCGCCGCGGTCCCGGTCGCGGCGGCGATCGGGCTCGCCGCGGCGATCGCGTTCAGCCAGGACATTCCCGACGTACTGCGGCCGGATCTGACCATCGCCTACACCGACACCGACGGCCACGGCCAGCGCGGCGACCGCCGCCCGCCCAGCTCGGAGAAGTTCTACGCCGACATCGACGCCGCGATCCTGCGCGTCACAGGCAAGCCACGCAACCAGACCGTCCTGATGACCGCCGACTACAGCTTCCTGTCCTACTACCCCTACTGGGGCTTCCAGGGATTGACGTCGCACTACGCCAACCCGCTGGCGCAATTCGACCTGCGGGCCCAACAGATTGAGAAGTGGTCCAAGCTCAAGACCGCCGACGACCTGATCCACGCCCTGGACAGCTCGCCGTGGCCGGCGCCGACGGTATTCCTGATGCGCCGCGGCGCCAACGGCAACTACACCCTGCGGCTGGCCGAGGACGTCTACCCCAACCAGCCCAACGTGCGCCGCTACACCGTGGATCTGCGCGCCGCCCTGTTCGACGACCCGCGCTTCGTGGTCCAAACGATCGGCCCGTTTGTGCTGGCCATCCGCATGCCGCAAGCCCAACCGGTGACGAGCGGCTGATGGCCACCGAGACCTCGCCCGACTTGGCCGAAGAACTACCATCTACCTCCGTGAGCGACACGGGAGCAAACCACCGGATCGCTCGCATCGTTGCCGTCGTCGCCGGTCTGCTCGGGGCAGTGCTGGCGATCGCCACCCCGGTCCTGCCCGTCAACCAGACCACCGCGCAGCTCAACTGGCCGCAGAACGGCACATTCGAGAGCGTCGAAGCGCCGTTGATCGGCTATGTGGCCACCGAACTAAACGTCAGCGTGCCGTGCTCGGCCGCCGCCGGATTGACCGGTCCGCAGAATGCCGGCAAGACGGTGCTGTTGTCGACGGTGCCCAAGCAGGCCCCCAAGGCCGTCGACCGCGGGCTGCTCATCCAGCGCGCCAACGATGAGCTGGTGCTCGTGGTTCGCAACGTCCCGGTCGTCACCGCCCCGTTGAGCCAAGTGCTCAGCCCCGCCTGCCAGCGGCTGACCTTCACCGCGCACGCGGAGCGGGTCACCGCCGAATTCGTCGGGCTGACGCAGGGGCCCAACACCGAGCATCCCGGCGCGCCGCTGCGCGGCGAGAAGAGCGGGTATGACTTCCGGCCGCAGATCGTCGGCGTGTTCACCGACCTCGCCGGGCCGACGCCGCCGGGCCTGAACTTCTCGGCGACCGTCGACACGCGCTACAGCAGCAGCCCGACGCCGCTGAAGCTCGCGGCGATGATCCTTGGGGTGGTGCTGACGGCCGCGGCGCTGATCGCGTTGCACGTCCTCGACCGAGCCGACGGCACCCGGCACCGGCGCTTCCTTCCGCCGCGCTGGTGGTCGATCGGCGGGCTGGACGCCCTGGTCATCGCGGTGCTGGTGTGGTGGCACTTCGTCGGCGCCAACACCTCCGACGACGGCTACATCCTGACCATGGCACGGGTGTCCGAGCATGCCGGCTACATGGCCAACTACTACCGATGGCTGGGCACGCCGGAGGCCCCCTTCGGCTGGTACTACGACCTGCTCGCGGTGTGGGCGCACGTCAGCACCACCAGCGTCTGGATGCGCCTGCCCACCCTGGTCATGGCGCTGACGTGCTGGTGGGTGATCAGCCGCGAGGTCATCCCGCGTTTGGGCCATGCCGTCAAGCGCAGCAGGGCCGCGGCGTGGACCGCGGCGGGCATGTTCCTGGCGACGTGGCTGCCGCTCGACAACGGCCTGCGGCCCGAGCCGATCATCGCCCTGGGCATCCTGCTGACCTGGTGTTCGGTGGAGCGCGCGGTGGCCACCAACCGGCTGCTGCCCGTGGCGATCGCCTGCATCATCGGCGCCTTGACGCTCTTCTCCGGGCCCACCGGCATCGCTTCCATCGGTGCCCTGCTGGTCGCGATCGGGCCGTTGCGCACCATCGTGCATCGGCGATCCAAACGCTTCGGCGCGCTGCCGCTGCTGGCGCCGATCGCCGCCGCGGTCACCGTCACCGTGATCCTGATCTTCCGCGATCAGACCCTGGCCGGCGAGATGCAGGCCACCGCCCTCAAGCGGGCCCTCGGGCCCAGCCTCAGTTGGTTTGACGAACACATCCGCTACGAGCGGCTGTTCATGGCCAGTCCCGACGGGTCGGTCGCGCGCCGCTTCGCCGTGCTGGCGCTGGTCCTCGCGCTCGGCATCACGGTGGCAATGTCGTTGCGCAAGGGGCGAATTCCGGGCACCGCCGCCGGACCGAGCCGGCGCATCGTCGGCATCACCATCATCTCCTTCGTGGCGATCATGTTCACTCCCACCAAGTGGACGCACCACTTCGGGGTGTTCGCCGGACTCGCCGGTTCCCTGGGGGCGCTGGCCGCGGTGGCGGTGACGTCCGTCGCGATGCGTTCGCGCCGCAACCGAACCGTGTTCGCCTCCGTGGTGCTGTTCTTGGTGGCGTTGTCGTTCGCCAGCGTCAACGGCTGGTGGTACGTGTCCAATTTCGGTGTGCCATGGTCGAATTCGTTCCCGCAATGGCATTACGCATTCGCCACGACGCTGCTCGGGCTGACCGTGCTGGTGCTGCTGCTGGCCGCGTGGTTCCACTTCGTCGCCCCGGACTCCTTGAGGACCCAAGCGCCCCCCGGCAACCGCGTGGCCGCAATCATTCAGTCCCCCTTGGCAATTGCCGCGTGGGTGCTGGTGGTTTTCGAGGTGGCATCGCTGACCCTCGCGATGACCGCTCAGTATCCGGCTTGGTCGGTGGGGCGGTCCGATCTCGAGGCGCTGACCGGCAAGTCCTGCGGCCTGGCCGAGGATGTGCTGGTCGAGCAGGATCCCAACGCCGGCATGCTGGCGCCGGTGACCGCACCGGCGGCCGACGCCCTGGGGGCTGGATTGTCGGAAGCGTTCACGCCCAACGGTATTCCCGCCGACGTCCGCGCCGACCCGGTGATGGAACGCCCCGGCGACCGCAGTTTCGTCACCGACGAGGAGAAGGGCACCACCAACCAGGCCGGCACCGAGGGTGGTACCAGCGCCGCACCGGGAATCAACGGCTCCCGCGCCCAGCTGCCCTACAACTTGGATCCGGCCCGCACGCCGGTGCTGGGCAGCTGGCAGTCGGGTATCCAGGTGCCCGCCCGGCTGCGCTCGGCGTGGTACCGACTTCCCGCGCGCGACCAGGCGGGACCGCTGCTGGTGGTGTCGGCGGCGGGCCGCTTCGACGCACGCGAGGTGCAGTTGCAATGGGCCACCGACGACGGGGCGGCGAGCGGACACCCGGGCGGGTCGTTCCAGTTTTTCGACGTCGGGGCGTCGCCGGCGTGGCGCAACTTGCGGCTGCCGATGTCGTGGATTCCGCGCGACGCCACCCAGATTCGCCTGGTCGCCGACGACGAGGATCTCGCGCCGCAGCACTGGATCGCGGTCACGCCGCCGCGGATTCCGCAGCTGCGCACGCTGCAGGAAGTGGTGGGCTCGCACGATCCGGTGTTCCTGGACTGGCTGGTGGGTCTCGCGTTCCCGTGCCAGCGGCCGTTCGGCCATCAAAACGGTGTCGACGAAACGCCGAAATGGCGGATCCTGCCGGACCGGTTCGGCGCCGAGGCGAACTCACCGGTCATGGACAACAACGGCGGCGGCCCGCTGGGCGTCACCGAGCTGTTGGTCAAGGCGACCACGGTGGCCAGTTATCTGAAGGACGACTGGTCCAGGGACTGGGGCAGCTTGCAGCGGCTGACGCCCTATTACCCCAACGCCCAGGCCGCCCGCCTGCAGTTGGGCACGGCGACGCGCGGCGGCCTGTGGAGTCCGGCGCCGCTGCGCAGGGGTTAGCGCGCATTACAGCCCGGGCAGGCAATTGATGAACGGTATGCACGGCGGCGACGGCGGACGCGGCGGCGGAAACCCTTCGATGATCGTCGAATTGGTCACCGGGCTGTTCTGATCGAAATACCATGGGTGACAGGCGTTTCTGTCCCAGTCCGGCATGTTCTTCATCACCGGCGAACCCGGGCACCATTGGTAGGTGCAGCTGTTCGTCGGGCTAGGTACCGTGCCGCCGTCCTGGCACACCATCGGGGCAGGCTGGGCGTGGCCGGTTCCCGCCGCCAGGCCCAACCCGACGACGCCGAAGCCACCCGAGAGCAACGCCCCCGCGAGCATGCGGTTCATGTTGTGAGAAATGTTCATGCCGCGAGTGCATACGGTCAAGGTTGCTACCGATCCCAAATCGGGTATTGAAGCCACGGATCGGTAAGCTTACACTTACGGTTCGTGGTCACTTACCAAGCCGCGGCCGGTGGCGACGCCTGGCTGGCCCTGGCGGATCGAACGCGACGGGCCATCGTCGAGCGCCTAGCGCATGGCCCCGCGGCGGTCGGCGAACTGGCCCGCGACCTCCCGGTCAGCAGGCCGGCCGTTTCGCAGCACCTCAAAGTGCTCAAGTGCGCCGGGCTGGTGCGCGACCGCGCGGCGGGAACCCGGCGCGTCTATCAGCTCGACCCGACCGGCCTCGAGGCGTTGCGCGCCGACCTGGACCGGTTCTGGACGCGGGCGCTGGCCAACTATGCGGCCGCCGTCGAGATCGAAGGAGATGCCTCATGACCCGAACTCCGAGCATCCGGCACCACGTCGTCGTCAACGCCGGGATCGAGCG
>NZ_MBEM01000176.1:0-11796 GCF_001954045.1 Mycobacterium sp. SP-6446
CCCCCACACCCCCCCCCCCCCCCCCCCCCCCCCCCCCCCCCCCCCCCCCCCCCCCCCCCCCCCCCCCCCCCCCCGCGGGGGCCCCCCCCCCCCCCCCCCCCCCCCCCCCACGCCCCAGGAGCAGCCGGTCCACACGCGACGTGGCAAGCCGGTCATTCCCGCGTGGGAGGACGTGCTGCTCGGGGTGCGCTCCGGCGGGCAGCGCTAACTACGACACCGCCAGCGCGAGCAGCGTCAGCCACGCTCCCGTCACACCGACGCCGGCACCCAACACAAACCACCGCAGCACCGGGGTGCGTCGCCATCCCCACAACGTCGGTGCCAGTCCCCCGGCTGCCACGACGTTGAGCCCGACGGCCAACAGCGGATGTACTCGCACCAGCCCGAGGCTGAGCACGACGATCGCGACCGCCGTGACCGCCGCGACAAACCCGGCCACCGTCAAACCCGTTGCCCACGGCACAGACTGGGAGCGCTGGTCGCTCACGGGCCGAGCCTAACCCGCTCGTAGAACGCCAAAGCCGCCGCGGTCGCGACGTTGAGCGAATCGGTACCCCGCGACATCGGGACGCGTACCCGCACATCGCTCAATCGCAGCGTGGCCGGCGTCAACCCCGGCCCCTCGGCTCCCACCAACACCGCGACACGTTCATCGCGCGCCGCGGCCATCGCCTCGGCCAGCGCGCAGGCCTGGCCGTGCGGAGTCATCGCCAGCAGACGAAATCCCTTGTCCCTCAGCGTCATCAGGTCACCGGGCCAGTTGGTTGCCCGCGCGTACGGCACCAACAGCGCGTGACCCATGGACACCCGAACCGCGCGCCGATACAGCGGATCGGCGCAGCCGCTGCCGAAGACCACCGCGTCCACTCCCAGCCCCGCCGCGTTACGAAAGATCGAGCCCAGATTCTCGTGGTCGTTGACGCCTTCGAGCACCGCGACCGTGCGGGCGCCGTCGACGACCTGCGGGACGCTGGGCTCGGGCACTCTCCTCGCGGCCGCCAGGACGCCCCGATTGAGGTGAAAGCCGACCACGCGCGCCATGACTTCGGCGGAGGTTCGGTAGAACGGCGCGGCGCAGTCGGCGAGGTCGGCTTTGAGCTCGGCCAGCCGGCGGTCGGTGCCGAGCAGGGCGTGCGGGCTGAACCGCGACACCAGCATGCGCTGCACGACCAGGACGCCTTCGGCGATCACCAACGCTTTTCCGGTGGGCAGATCGGGACGGCGGTCGACGCTGTTCAGGTCGCGGAAATCGTCGAGACGCGGATCGTCGGGATCATCGACGTCCTGGACGTTCGGGCCGTCGGTCACGGGCTTTCGTCGACCAGGGCCAACATCAGATCGGCGGCCTCGCGCAAGGTGGCGCGCTTGTCGCCGTCGAGCGTCGCCAGCCGCTCGGCCAGCCACTCCTGGCGGGCTCGCCGGGCCGCCTTGACCAACTCGGCGCCGGACTCGGACACCGACACCAGCACCTGCCGGCCGTCGACGGGATGCGGGGCGCGGTCAACGAAGCCCTCGTCGGCCAGTGAGGCGATCACCCGGGTCATCGACGGCGGCCGGACCCGTTCCCGAATCGCCAGCGCGCCTGGTGTCATCGGGCCCTCGTTGGCCAGCGTCGCGAGCGCCGAAAGCTGCGACAGCGACACCGGCGACGACGGATTTCGGAAGCGTAGTTGGCGGGCCAGCCGCATGACGGCCAGCGACAAGTCACTGGCCAGCCGCGCATCGCTGTCAGGCATGGCGCGAGGTTACATCGGAAGCCCTTAACTAGGAACACGAACGCGCCCCACGCCGGAGCGCAGGCTATGTTGAGCGTGATGTCTGTAGCACCCGGCGAAAGCGCGCCCGGCGAGACCGGAGCTGGCGAAAGCCCGGAGGCGCCGGCCCTGCCGCCGATGCTGCTCCAGGTCTGGCCCGTCGTGGTCGTGGGCTTCCTGGGCTGGCTCGTCGCCGCGGCGGCCGCGTTCGTCGTACCGGCGCTCGAGGGTTGGCGACCGGTGACGCTCGCAGGGCTGGGCACGGGGTTGCTCGGTAGCAGCATCGTCGTGTTGCAGGTCGCCGCCGCACGGCGCGGCGACCGTGGCGCGCAAACCGGACTCGAAAACTATCTCGACCCCAAATAGGGAGGTGCAATGGTAGCCCCGCTACTGCAAGCGCAGGTCGACATCGACGCGCCGGCTTCGAAGGTCTGGGCGTTGATCTCCGACTTTCGGCGGATGCCCGAGTGGAGCCCGCAGTGTCGGTGGATGAAGCCCTTCGGCCCGCTGCGCCCCGGCACCCGCACGCTCAACCTCAACCGCCGCAAACGCTTGTTCTGGACCACCACATGCACAGTCGTCGAAGTCGTTCCGGAGAAGAAGTTGGCGTTCCGGGTCAACACCAATCGCACGATCTGGAGCTACGAGCTCGAGCCGAGCGGCGATGGCACCCGGGTGATTGAGAGCCGGCACGCCGAAAACGGCGTCAGCGCGTTCTCGAACGTCTCGGTGAAAACCCTCTTCGGCGGAACGTCGAACTTCGAACGCGAATTGGTCGAGGGCATGAACGCCTCGCTCGCGAACATCAAAGCCGCCGCCGAGAAAAGCTAGTCCGACGGCTCCGGGGTCGGCTCCTCCGACGATTCCGGCTGGGGCTCTTCCATCGGTTCCGGCGCCGGCTGCTCCGCGGGCTTGTCCATAACATCGAGCACGCCGTCGTCGTACGGCTCATACATCGGCGAGCCGGTGCCCGCGGCGGCGGGCGTATCGGAATGCGCGCCGCAGCCGTACTGCTTGTCGACGATGTGCCCATCGGCGGACAGCTCGTTGCCGCACACCCCGAACATCGCGCCGAGCGACCCCGCCAGCGGCAGGAAGAAACCACAGTCGCGGCACACGCGTTTGGTGGATCGCGCCATCGGTGAATCGGGACCGTAGTCCCCGGTGTGCCACCGTTCGGCGGCCTCGGCGCGGCCCCATGCGCTCATCACCCAGCGGCGGCCAAGCCCCACTTCGGCGGCGGTCTCGTCGACCTGCGGGTCGCCGCTGGCGGCGTAGCCGGGCACCAGCCGCGGGTCGTCTGCGGCCGGCGCCAGCAGGTCCCCGGGGCTCAAATCCCCTGGCCGCACCCGCTGGTCCCACGGCACCCATTCGGGCGCCAGCAGCGCCGTCGGCCCGGGCACCAGCACGACTTCGCTGATCGTCGCGTGATCGGCACCCGGATAGGCCGCGACGACGGCGGCCCACTGCCATCCCTGGTAGCCGGGCAGATGGGCCAGGAACCGGTGCGTGGCGGCGCTGGGATCTTCGTAGCTGACGCCCAGGTAATCCCCGACGGCCTCGGCGCCAGCGAACTCGACGACGGCCGCCCGGGCCGCGTCGACCGCACCCGTGAGCACCGCCGCCAACCCTGCCGGCCACTCGGCCTCGGTTGCTACGGCGGATTCCCCGATGGATCCGGTCACGCTGTCCCCTCTCTGCACTGCGCCTCCAATACTAGGTTGGCGAGCCACACCCGGTTGCCTGGCGGGATAGGACAGAATTGATTTGTGTCTGGGCGGCGGCGTGACGATCCCGGCCGGGTGGCCTCCCACCCGGGCCGCCGGACGCGCAACGAACCGGGCAACCAGCACCCCGGCATGGCCAATTACCCCGCCGACGACCACGACTACCGGCGGGCTCGCCGTTCGGTGCCCACGCCCAGCGCAAACCGCTATCTCCCACCGCTGGGCCAGCAGCCCGAACCGGACCGCCCGCCCACGCCCCCGCGTGGGCCCGCCTCCGGCGAACGGATCACCGTCACCCGCGCGGCGGCGCAACGAAGCCGTGAGATGGGCTCCCGCATGTACTGGATGGTCCAGCGGGCGGCCACCGCCGACGGCGCCGACAAGTCCGGCCTCACGGCGCTGACGTGGCCCGTGGTGGCGAACTTCGCGGTCGACTCCGCGATGGCCGTCGCACTGGCCAACACGCTGTTCTTTGCGGCGGCCACCGGGGAGAGTAAGTCGAAAGTTGCGCTCTACCTGTTGATCACGATCGCGCCGTTCGCGGTCATCGCTCCACTGATCGGCCCGGCGCTGGACCGCTTGCAGCACGGCCGCCGCGTCGCGCTGGCACTGTCGTTCGCTCTCCGCACGGCGTTGGCGGTGGTGCTGATCGTGAACTACGACGGCGCCACCGGCAGCTTCCCGTCGATGGTGCTCTATCCCTGCGCGCTGGCCATGATGGTCTTCTCGAAATCGTTCAGTGTGCTGCGCAGCGCCGTGACGCCCAGGGTGATGCCGCCGAGCATCGACCTGGTGCGGGTCAACTCTCGGCTCACCGTCTTCGGGCTACTGGGCGGCACCATCGCCGGCGGCGCCATCGCGGGCGGCGTCGAGTTCGTCTGCACCCACCTGTTCAAGCTGCCCGGGGCGTTGTTCGTGGTCGTCGCGGTCACGGTCGCCGGCGCCTTGCTGTCGATGCGGATTCCGCGCTGGGTCGAGGTGACCGCGGGCGAGGTCCCGGCCACCCTGAGCTATCGCAAGGACAGCAACCCGCTCCGGCGAAGCTGGCCCGAAGAGGTCAAGAAGGTCGGCGGGACGCTGCGACAACCGTTGGGCCGCAACATCATCACCTCGCTGTGGGGGAATTGCACCATCAAGGTGATGGTCGGCTTCTTGTTCCTGTATCCGGCGTTCGTCGCCAAGTCGCACCAAGCCGACGGCTGGGCCCAGCTCGCCATGCTGGGGATGATCGGGGCCGCAGCCGCGATCGGCAACTTCGCCGGCAACTTCACCAGCGCACGGCTGAAATTGGGCAGGCCGGCCGTGCTGGTGGTGCGCTGCACGGTGGCGGTGTGCGCGGTCGCCCTGGCCGCAGCCGTGGCAGGCAACCTGCTGGTGGCCGTGATAGCCACCCTGGTCACCTCCGGTTCCAGCGCGATCGCGAAGGCGTCCCTGGACGCGTCGTTGCAACACGACCTGCCCGAGGAGTCGCGGGCATCGGGGTTCGGACGGTCCGAGTCGACGCTGCAGCTGGCCTGGGTGCTCGGCGGTGCGCTCGGCGTCATGGTCTACACCGAATTGTGGGTCGGCTTCACCGCGGTCAGCGCCCTGCTCATTCTGGGGCTGGCGCAGACCGTCGTCAGTTTCCGCGGCAACTCGTTGATTCCCGGCCTCGGGGGTAACCGGCCGGTCATGGTCGAGCAGGAGACCTCGCATCGCGGCCATGGCCGGCGCCCCGCGGCGGTGCCGGAGTGAAACGCGGTGTGGCCGTGCTGCTTACGGCCGTGGTGGCATTGCTGGCCGTGGGGGCCGGGGTGGGAACCTGGCTACTCGTCCGCCGGCCCGGCCCGCAGCGACCCGAGATCAGCGTGTATTCGCATGGGCATCTGACCCGGGTGGGGCCGTACCTGTACTGCAACGTACTCAACCTCGATGACTGTCAGACACCGCAGGCGCAGGGCGAATTGAAGGTCACCGACCGCTATCCAGTGCAGCTCTCGGTGCCCGAGGCCATTTCGCGGGCACCCTGGCGACTGCTGCAGGTATACGAGGATCCCGCCAACACCGCCACCACCATGTTTCGCCCGGGGACCCGGCTCGCGGTCACCATTCCAACGGTCGACCCGCATCGCGGGCGATTGACCGGGATCGTGGTGCAGTTGCTGACGCTGGTGGTCGATCCCTCCGGCGAGCTACGCGATGCCCCGCACGCGGAATGGTCAGTGCGCCTGGTTTCTTAGCGCGTTAGCGCGTTGAGTGTGCGCTCAGGGCGGCATCCAGCGGCGTGTCGCTGCCGTGGGCGCACACTCGATTCGATTTCGCCCTACAAGTCGACATTCGGCGGAAAAAGCAGTCCCGAAAGGCGTTACGCGCCGTGACCGGCTGGAACCCGCTCGGCCTCGAGCGGCGCCCCGGGAGGTGTCCCGTCTCCGAAAGGCCTGCCTCCCAACGCTTCCCGGCCGTGTGGACTCAGCCAGCTAGCCAGGTCCGGCCCCTTGGGCACGATCCTGGTGGGATTGATGTCGGCGTGCACGATGTAGTAGTGCTGCTTGATTTGGACGAAGTCGATGGTGTCGCCGAAACCGGGCGTCTGGAACAGGTCGCGCGCGTATGCCCACAACACCGGCATCTCGGACAGTTTGCTTCGATTGCATTTGAAATGCCCGTGGTAGACGGGATCGAAGCGGGCCAGCGTGGTGAACAGCCGCACGTCCGCCTCGGTTATGGTGTCGCCCACCAGGTATCGCTGCGCGCTCAGGCGATCGCTCACCCAATCCAATGCGGTGAACAGCCGGTCGTAGGCGGCGTCGTAGGCCTGCTGCGACCCGGCGAAGCCGCAGCGGTAGACGCCGTTGTTGATCTCGGTGTAGACCCTCTTACTCACCTCGTCGATCTCGGCCCGCAGCGGCTCGGGGTATAGCTGCGGCGCGCCCTCGCGGTGGTAGGCGGTCCATTCCGTGGAGAAGTCCAGCGTCATCTGCGCGAAATCGTTGGTGACCACCGCGCCGGTCGGAACGTCGACGATCGCCGGGACGGTGATGCCCTTGGGATAGTCGGGGAACCGCTTGAAGTAGGCGTCCTGTAGCCGCGGGATCTTCAGCACCGGGTCGACGCCGCCCGGGTCGAGGTCGAAAGTCCAACTGCGCTCGTCGTGGGTTGGCCCGCAAAAGCCAATGGAGAGAACGTCTTCCAGGCCCAACAGCCGCCGCACAATGATCGTGCGGTTCGCCCACGGGCAGGCGCGGGCAACCACCAGCCGATACCGCCCCGGCTCGACGGGATAGCCGTCGCGCCCGTCGGCGGTGATGCGGGTGGTGATGTAGTTGGTGTCGCGGGTGAATTCACCCGACCCGGCAACGTAGGTGGCCATGACGACTGCGCCTCCTAGAGATTCGCCTCCGTCGGCGCGGCGGACACCGTCAGAAACCGCCGAGCCAGGTTGGTCTCGGTCGATTCGCCCGGTTCCCAGTGTGCGATCCACGGCCCGGTGCCCTCCGACTGGTCGACGATCCCCTCTTCGAGCCAGGTGTAGCGGCCCTCCATGACGTCGTGTGTCAGCTGGACGTCGGCGCTGTCGGTGTTGCTCCACAGCTCGTGGAACAGCGCCTCGACGCGCAGGGTCGCCTGCTGGCAGAACGTCGCGGCCAGCTCGTAGGCTTGCTTGCCGACGTTCGGGTCGGCGACCCGCTGGCCTTCGGCGCGCACGCACACCGCGGACATCGCGAACAGCTCGGCACCGATATCGACGATGCGGCCGAGGAATCCCTGCCGTTGCTCCAGCTTGGCCTGCCACCGTGCCATCCCGTAGAAGGTGTTGCGGGCCAGCTTGCGGGTGGAGCGTTCTACGAACCGCAGGTGTGACGCCAGCGGCCCGAACTCGCTGTAGGCCTTCGGTCGCTGCCCTTCGCCAAAGACCAGCTGCGGCAACCACTTTGCGTAGAACCCGCTCGCGCCGACCGCCGCGGCGGCCTTCTGCTTAAGACCGGCGTCGGCCTTGGCGAGGTCGCCGGCGGCGCTCAAATGGGCATCGACCGCTTCGCGGGCGATGAGCAGCCTCATGATCTCGCTGGATCCTTCGAAGATGCGATTGATCCGCAGGTCCCGCGCCACCTGCTCGACGGGCACCGCGCGCTCGCCGCGCGCGGCCAGCGACTCCGCGGTCTCATAGCCCCGCCCACCCCGGATCTGCAAAACCTCGTCAACAATCAAGCAGGCCATCTCGCTGGCCCACAATTTGGCCAACGCCGCCTCGATGCGGATGTCGTTGCGGCCCTCGTCGGCCATCTGCGAAGACAACTCGAGCACCGCGTCAAGCGCGTAGCACGTCGCGGCGACGAACGAGATCTTGCTGGCCACCGCTTCGTGTTTGGCCAGCGGCTTGCCCCACTGCACACGCTCCCCGGACCATTCGCGCGCGATCTTCAGCGCCCACTTGGCCGACCCCGTCGCGCTCGCGGGCAGCGACAGCCGTCCGGCGTTGAGTGTGGTCAGCGCGATCTTGAGCCCGTCGCCTTCGCGGCCGATCAAATTTTCGCTGGGCACCCGAACACGGTGCAGCCGGGTCACACCGTTCTCGATGCCGCGCAGCCCCATGAACTTGTTGCGCCGCTCCACGGTGATCCCGGGCGCATCGGCCTCGACCACGAAGGCGCTGATTCCGCCGCGGTGGCCGTCGCTCTTAGGCACCCGGGCCATGACCACCAGCAGTTCGGCGACGACTCCGTTGGTGGTCCACAACTTCACGCCCTCGAGTTCGTACGCCTTGCCGTCTTCAATCGGGGTGGCCGTCGACGCCAGGCGCGCCGGGTCCGAGCCCACATCGGGTTCGGTAAGGAGAAATGCCGAGATGGCCCCAGCGGCGCACCGCGGCAAGAACTTCCGCTTCTGCTCGTCGGTCCCGGCGAGTTTGAGCGGCTCGGGTACCCCGATCGACTGATGGGCCGACAACAGCGCGCCAAGACTGGGATGGACGCTCGAAATCATCATCAGCGCGCGGTTGTAGGCGACTTGCGACATGCCCAGGCCGCCGTATTCGGCCGGTATTTTCATTCCGAAGCAGCCCAATTCGGCCAGGCCCTTCACGTATTCATCGGGAATCTGCGCGTCGCGCTCGACGACGCTGCCGTCGACGGTGTCCAGAAACTGCCGCAGCTTGTCGAGAAACGCGCGGATGCGCTCCTCGTCGGCGTCGGACGGCTTGGGAAATGGGTGGATGAGCTCCAACGGAAAACGCCCGAGGAACAACTCTTTGGCGAACGACGGTTTATCCCAACCACTTTCGCGGGATTCCTCGGCGAGAGCTCTCGCCTGCTCCTCGGTGACTTGCGCCTGCTGTGCCATCGCAGCCTCCTCGCTCAATTGTCGCGAGTTGAATACCCACTCTGGGACATTACTCACGAAGGAAGCCGGCGCACAGCGTCGGATTTAGGCGTCGAGCTCCCGCGCGACCGCCTTGACCACCTCGGAAACCCGGCGCGCCGTCTTGCGGTCCGGGTAGCGCCCCTTGCGCAACTCCGGCTGCACGGTGCTCTCCAGCAGCGTGATCATGTCCTCGACCATGCCGTGCAGCTCGTCGGGGCTGTGCTTGTGCTCGGCGGGTCCCTCGCGGCGCGGCCTGGACAGGCTGGGCGGCGGATCGATCAGCTTGAGGCTCAACGCTTGCGGTCCACGCCGGCCCGACGCCACGCCGAACTCCACCCGCTGCCCGGCTTTGAGGCCCTCGACACCCGCGGGCAACGCCGACGAGCGGACATAGACGTCCTCGCCGTCCTCCTGCGACAGGAAGCCAAACCCCTTGTCGGCGTCGTACCACTTCACCTTGCCGGTCGGCACTCGTCTCACCTGCTTGTCTAACGGATAACTAGGAATGGACAACACAAGAAGCGCCCCGCCTGTGCAGGACGCGATGCGGATTCAGATCCTACTCGGATGGCTGCCCGCCCAGCACCCCCGTTTAGGGGTTACTCGGTAGGCTGGGAGGACCGCTGGAGGAGATATGCGCCTGATCCTGAACATTATCTGGCTTGTATTCGGCGGCCTCTGGATGGCCGCCGGATACTTGCTGGCGGCGCTGATCAGTTTTCTGCTCATCATCACCATCCCCTTCGGCTTCGCCTCGCTGCGGATCGCGTCCTACGCGTTGTGGCCATTCGGCCGGACGATCGTCGAAAAGCCGACCGCCGGCACGGGCGCCCTGATCGGAAACGTCATCTGGATATTGCTGTTCGGATTGTGGCTTGCGATCGGTCATCTGGTGAGCGCGGTGGCCATGGCGATCACCGTCATCGGCCTTCCGCTGGCGCTGGCCAACCTCAAATTGATCCCGGTGTCGCTGATGCCGCTGGGCAAGGAAATCGTTCCGGTCGACGCGCCGGCCGTAGGACGGGTGGCCGCATGACCCTGACCGCTCTCGGTCTCCCGACCGTGCCCGGCACCAATGCGAGCCGGACGCACGGCGACGCGCCAACCGATGGCCCGTTGCTGGACACGTACGGCAGGGCCGCCACCGACCTGCGGGTGTCGCTGACCGATCGCTGCAACCTGCGCTGCAGCTATTGCATGCCCGCCGAAGGGCTCGACTGGCTGCCCGGGGAGCAACTGCTGCGGGCCGACGAGCTGACCAGGCTGATGCGCATCGCGGTGACCCGGCTCGGCATCACCAGCGTGCGGTTCACCGGCGGTGAGCCGCTGCTGGCCCGCCATCTCGAAGAGGTCGTCGCCGCCGCGGCCGGCCTGCGGCCCCGACCGGAGATCTCGCTGACCACCAACGGTGTCGGACTGGCGCGCCGCGCCGCAGCGCTCGCCGAGGCGGGACTGGACCGGGTCAACATTTCCCTGGACACCGTGCACCGGGCCCGCTTCGCGGCCATCACCCGCCGGGACCGGCTCGGTGACGTGCTGGACGGCTTGGACGCTGCGAAGGCGGCGGGTCTCGCGCCGGTGAAGGTGAACGCCGTGCTCGATCCCGCCACCGGGCGCGAGGACGTCGTTGAGCTGTTGCGGTTCTGCCTCGAGCACGGCTACCAACTGCGGGTCATCGAGCAGATGCCGCTGGACGCCGGACACCAGTGGCGCCGGGATGCCGCACTGACGGCCGACGACGTGCTGGCGACGCTGCGCCCGCACTTTCGGCTGCGGCCCGATCCCGCGCCGCGTGGGTCGGCGCCGGCCGAACTCTGGCTGGTCGACACGGGCCCGAACACGCCGGCCGGAAAGTTCGGCGTCATCGCCTCGGTGTCGCATGCCTTCTGCTCGACGTGCGATCGCACCCGGCTGACGGCCGACGGTCAGATTCGCAGCTGCCTGTTCGCGGCCGAGGAGACCGACCTCCGCGGCCTGTTGCGTGGCGGCGCGCCCGACGACGCGATCGAGGCGGCCTGGCGTACTGCGATGTGGGGCAAGCCCGCCGGCCACGGCATCAACGACCCCAACTTCATCCAGCCCGACCGGCCGATGAGTTCGATCGGTGGCTGAACTTCCCGTCGAACCGGACGGAATTCGGGTCACGGTTCGCTACTTCGCCGCGGCGCGCGCCGCCGCCGGAGCCGAATCGGAGTCGGTGATCCTGCGGCCGGGCACCACTGTGGCCGAATTGGTTGAACGACTGGCGGTCCCGGGTACTCGTCTGGCCACGGTGCTGAGCCGATGCTCGTATTTGTGCGACGGAATCGCCGTTCGCGACGAAACCAAGGCGTTGCGATCGGGTGACACTGTCGACGTGCTGCCTCCGTTCGCCGGCGGCTGACGGTGTGAAACGCGTCACATAACGGATTGATAACGGCGCGGACACGCTCCGATCTCGGGCGCTCTGACCTGCGCGATCGTGCGGCGGTCCTGGCGGTTTTCCTGATGACCGTGAGCGAAACGCCGGGTGTCGCCCAACGTGACGAGACCAACAGAACCCGCTAGCGTCTCCGGAGGCTCGCCAAGTTACCGGTGGCGTTCCTCCCCTCCCTATCGCGCCGAGCTCCATCCAATAGGGCGGGGAATCCGTACCTGGATGGAGGCGGGGGACCCACCGGTCCACCGTGATCGGACTGGAGTCGCATGCGGCTCCTTGGGGTGAAGCCAGTGTCGTCGGCAGGACGACGCCGGCCGGGTAGCCTCTCCAACCCGAACCCGACAGCTGACCTCGCAGGCGCGAACGAGAGAGGAAATTTCGGCGCGCATGAGTGGACGGCACCGTAAGCCCACTAGTTCCAACATCAGCGTCGCCAAGATCGCCTTTACCGGGGCGGTACTTGGTGGCGGCAGCATCGCCCTGGCCGGTCAGGCCGCAGCGGCCACCGATGGCGAATGGGATCAAGTAGCCCGTTGCGAGTCGGGTGGCAACTGGG
>NZ_MBEM01000177.1:0-614 GCF_001954045.1 Mycobacterium sp. SP-6446
AGGGCGATCAGCGCGTCGGCATCGCTGGTGGCGGCGAGGCCGATCGGCTCGCCGTTGGCGAGTTCGCCGGCGTCCCTGCCGACCTTCTCCGCGGAGTGCACCCACACGCCGACCAGATCCAGATCGGGGCGTCGGTGGATGGTGCGGATCGCGATCGACCCGATGCCGCCCGTCGCCCAGACCACTACCCGCTGGGTCGTCATCCTGTTCCTCCTGTTAAGAGAGTAGGCACTATCCTAATGAACAAATCTTAGGTTATGGTGCTGTTGATGCTCACGCTGAGGTTCGACCTGCGTGCTCCGAGTTGGGCTGGGCCGGCCGCCGACTACGTGCGCCGCGGGCGCTCATGAGTAGGGAGGTGAACCCTATGCGTACCGTCGTGTGGTCGACGGGGGGAGTCGGGTCGATCGCCATCGATGCGATCCGCCGCCGGCCAGACCTGGAACTCGTTGGGGTATGGGTGCATTCGCCCGACAAAGTCGGCAGGGACGCCGGCGAACTCGCCAACGGCGAGCCGATCGGCCTCGCCGCCACCAGCGATGCCGACGCGCTGATCGCCCTCAAACCCGATTGCGTCATCTACGCGGCCAGCGGCCCCGAGCGCGACGCGCTGG
>NZ_MBEM01000178.1:0-814 GCF_001954045.1 Mycobacterium sp. SP-6446
TGGCGATCCTGCAGGGCTGGCTCGACCAGCGCCGGGCGACGATGGCAGGGGCCGATTCCGCGGCGGGGGATGCCACCGATGGTTGACAGCGTGCGGCGCGAGCGCGCCGAGCCCGAAGCCGTCGGGCCGCCGCGGCGCAGGGCGAGCCGGGTGGCCCGCAACCGGGCCGAGCGGGGGCGTAAGCGGCGGCGCTACGCCGGCCGGATCGCCGCCGGCGCGCTCGTCGTCGTCGTGGTGGCGGCCGTGTTCCTGGGCTCTCGACTCTGGCACGCGGTGTTCGGGGCCGGCGACGACTACACCGGTAATGGCAAGCACGACATCGTGATTCAAATCCAAGACGGCGACTCCACCACCGCGGTCGGGGAGACGCTGCACAACCAGGGCGTGGTCGCCACCGTCCGGGCGTTCGTCAATGCCGCGCACGGCAACACCGCGATCAACTCCATCCAGCCCGGCTTCTACCGGATGCGCACCGAGATCCCGGCGTCCAACGCCGTCGCGCGGCTGGCCGACCCCAACAGCAGGGTCGGAAAGCTGGTGATCCCGGAAGGACGCCAGCTCGACGACACCACCGACATGAAGACCAACGTGGTGACGCCGGGAATCCTGACGCTGATCTCGCGCGCCACCTGTGTGGATCTCGACGGCACCAAGCGCTGCCTGTCGGTCGACGCCCTGCGCGCCGCCGCGAGCAACAGCGCTCCCGGGGTGTTGTCGGTGCCGGCGTGGGCGGTCGAACCGGTCACCGAGCTGGGCAACGACCATCGCCGGCTCGAGGGCCTCATCGCGCCCGGAACGTTCAATGTCGATCCCT
>NZ_MBEM01000179.1:0-109642 GCF_001954045.1 Mycobacterium sp. SP-6446
GGTGGGCGGCAGCAGGCCGCGGTTCGCCAGGTCATAGATGGCCGGCACCACCTTCTTGTGGGCCAGGTCGCCGGTGACGCCGAATAGCACCATCGCACAGGGGCCGGCGATCCTTGGTAGGCGCTTGTCTTCTTTGTCCCGCAGCGGATTACGCCACTGCGTGGCGGCGGCGGCCCGGCTCATTTAGCGGCGGAACCCAGTTGCTTCTGCGTTTCCTCAAACAGCTCGGTCCAGGAATCCACGAACTTCTCCACGCCCTCGTTTTCCAGCACCACGAACACGTCGTCCAGGTCGACCCCGACCGCCGAAAGCTTGTCGAACACCCCCTGGGCGGCCTGTGCGGTGCCGGTGACCGTGTCGCCGTTGATGACGCCGTGGTCGGCGACCGCGTCAATTGTCTTCTCCGGCATGGTGTTCACCGTGTTCGGCGCGACGAGCTCCGTGACGTAGAGGGTGTCGGCGTAGTCGGGATTCTTGACGCCGGTCGACGCCCACAGCGGACGCTGCACCCGTGCCCCGTCGGCCTTGAGCGCCTGGTAGCGATCGCCGCCTTCGAAGACTTCCTGGTAGGCCGCGTAGGCCAGCCGGGCGTTTGCGACACCGGCCTGGCCGCGCAACGCGAGCGCGTCCTCGGTGCCGATCTTCTCCAGCCGCTTGTCGACCTCGGTGTCCACCCGGGACACGAAAAATGATGCCACCGAATGGATCTTGGACAGGTCGTGTCCGGCCTCGCGGGCCTTTTCCATCCCGGCCAGGTAGGCGTCCATCACCTCGCGGTGTCGTTCGACGGAGAAGATGAGGGTGACATTGACCGAAATCCCCTCGGCCAGAACGGCGGTGATGGCCGGAATACCGGCCTTGGTGGCCGGGATCTTGATGAACAGGTTCGGCCGGTCGACGATCTTCCACAGCTCGACGGCCTGCGCGATGGTCTTGTCGGTGTCGTTGGCCAGCCGGGGGTCGACCTCGATGGACACCCGCCCGTCGACGCCGTCGGAGGCTTCCCACTCACGCGCCAGTACGTCGCATCCGTTGCGCACGTCGTCGGTGGTGACGGTGCGGATGGTGGCATCGACATCGGCGCCGCGCTCGGCCAATTCGGCGATCTGTTTGTCGTAGGCGTCGCCTTCCGCGAATGCCTTCTGGAAGATGGATGGATTGGTGGTCACGCCAACGACACTCTTGGTGTCGATCAGCTCCTGCAGGTTGCCCGACTGCAGCCGGTCCCGCGACAAGTCATCCAGCCAAACGGACACGCCCGCGGCGCTCAACGCCGCAAGGTTAGGGTTCTGACTGGTCATGTGAATCACCCTTCCTCAGTTGTCCACTACCTGTTCCGCTGCGGCCGCAACGGCTTCGGCGGTGAAGCCATATTCACGGAACAAAGTCTTGTAGTCGGCCGATTCCCCGTAGTGCTCGATCGACACGATCTTCCCGGTATCGCCGACCAGCTTGTGCCAGGACTGCGCGACGCCCGCTTCGACGGCGACCCGCGCCGACACCGACGGCGGCAGCACGCTGTCGCGGTATTCCTCGGGCTGGGATTCGAACCACTCCACGCACGGCATCGACACCACCCGCGCCACAATGTCGCGGTCCGCCAACAGTTTCTGGGCCTCGACAGCAAGCTGGACCTCGGAGCCGGTGCCGATCAGGACCACGTCGGGCTCGTCACCACCATCGTCACCGAGGATGTAGCCGCCGCGCCCGACGCCCTCGAAGTTGGTGCCCTCCAGCACGGGCACTCCCTGCCGCGTCAGGATCAGGCCGACCGGGCCGCTGCCGTTGCCGCGGGCCAGGATCGTGCGCCACGCATAGGCGGTCTCGTTGGCGTCGGCGGGTCGCACCACCGACAGGTGGGGGATCGCACGGAGCGCCGACAGGTGTTCGATCGGTTGGTGGGTGGGGCCGTCCTCGCCGAGCCCGATCGAATCGTGCGTCCACACGTAGATGGTGTCGATGTTCATCAGCGACGCGAGCCGCACCGCCGGGCGCATGTAGTCGGAGAACTGCAGGAAGGTTCCGCCATAGGCGCGGGTCGGTCCGTGCAGCACGATGCCCGACAGGATGGCGCCCATCGCGTGCTCGCGCACACCGAAGTGCAGGGTGCGGCCGTACCAGTCCGCGGTGTAGTCCTTCGTCGAAATAGACGGGGGCCCAAACGATTTAACGTTGTCCATGGTGGTGTTGTTGCTGCCCGCCAGGTCGGCCGAACCGCCCCACAGCTCCGGCAGTTTCGGGCCGACCGCGTTCAGCACCTTGCCGGACGCCGCACGGGTGGCCAGCGGCTTGTCTTCCGGTGTCCAAGTCGGGATGTCCGCGTCCCAGCCGTCGGGCAGCTTCTCTGCCGTCAACCGGTCCAGCAGCGCCTTGCGTTCGGGTTCGCGCTGTGCCCACGCCTCGAACTCGGGTTGCCATTTCTCGTGCGCCTCTTTGCCCCGGTCGACCAGCTTGCGGGTGTGGGCGATGACGTCCTCGCGCACCTCGAACTTCTTGTCCGGATCGAAGCCGAGGATTTTCTTGACGGCCGCGACCTCGTCGTCGCCCAGCGCCGCGCCGTGCGCCTTGCCGGTGTTCATCAGGTTGGGCGCGGGGTAGCCGATGATCGTGCGCAGCGAGACGAACGACGGCCGGTCGGTGACGGCCTTCGCGTTGGCAATGGCCTCCTCGATGGCGACCACGTTCTCGCCGCCCTCGACCTCCTGTACGTGCCAGCCGTAGGCGCGGTAGCGGGCGGCGGTGTCCTCGCACAGCGCGATGTTGGTGTCGTCCTCGATGGAGATCTGGTTGTGGTCGTAGAACACGATGAGGTTGCCCAGCTGCTGTACGGCTGCCAGCGACGAGGCCTCCGAGGTCACGCCCTCTTCGATGTCCCCGTCGGAGGCGATCACGTAGATGTGGTGGTCGAACGGGCTTTCCCCGGGGGCGGCGTCCGGGTCGAACAAACCACGCTCGTAGCGCGAGGCCATCGCCATCCCGACCGCCGACGCCAGGCCCTGCCCGAGCGGGCCGGTGGTGATCTCGACGCCCTTGGTGTGCCGGAACTCCGGGTGTCCGGGGGTCTTGGATCCCCAGGTGCGCAGCGATTCGATGTCGGACAGCTCCAGGCCGAAGCCGCCGAGGTAGAGCTGCAGGTACAGCGTCAGGCTGCTGTGCCCGGCCGACAGCACGAACCGGTCGCGGCCCAACCAGTGCGGATCGCTGGGGTCGTGCCGCATGGTGCGCTGAAACAGCGTGTACGCGAGCGGGGCCAGGCTCATCGCCGTCCCGGGGTGCCCGTTGCCGACTTTCTGGACCGCGTCGGCGGCCAGCACCCGGATGGTGTCGACCGCGGCCGAGTCGATGTCGGTCCAGTCGTCGGGAAGGTGCTGTTGGGTCAGCGTGGAGATCTCTTCGAGTGTGGTCACAGACTCAATCCTTGGGTCATCAAGCTGATCAGTTTCACCCTAGTGCGGGAGCGCCAGCGTTTGCAGTGCAGGATTTGGGGTACGCGGGCCGGCCGGTGTGAAAATTACGCGCAGGCCGATCACGCTTTGCATTCAGTCCCGCAAACGGGAAAATCTCGGAGTGAACCGACCCTGCGGGCGAGACGCCGCAGGCAGGCGGTCTACCATCGTGCGTAGTAGATGCTGCGCGCTGCTGCGACCCCGAGGAGTTATTGCGTGAGCGTTCGCGGGCGCGTCGCGCCGAGCCGAATACGCCCCACCGTGCTGGCGTACCTGGCGCTGACCAAGCCGCGGGTCATCGAGCTGCTCTTGGTCACCGCGATACCCGCGATGCTGCTCGCCGACCGCGGGCACGTGAACCCGCTGCTGATCCTCGACACGTTGATCGGCGGAATGCTCGCCGCGGGGGGTGCCAACACGCTCAACTGCGTGGCCGACGCCGATATCGACAAGATGATGAAGCGGACCGCCCGCCGGCCGCTGGCGCGCGCAGCGGTGCCGACGCGCAACGCGCTGGTGCTCGGGCTGGTGCTCAGCGTCGGGTCGTTCTTCTGGCTGTGGTGGACGACGAACCTGCTCTCGGGCCTGCTTGCCATCGCCACCATCGCGTTCTACGTGTTCGTCTACACGCTGCTGCTCAAGCGGCGCACGTCGCAGAACGTCGTGTGGGGCGGCGCGGCCGGATGCATGCCGGTGATGATCGGATGGTCGGCCGTCACGGGCACCATTGGCTGGCCGGCGCTGGTGATGTTCGCGATCATCTTCTTCTGGACGCCGCCGCACACCTGGGCGCTGGCAATGCGGTACAAGGACGACTACCGAACGGCGGGCGTTCCGATGCTGCCGGCCGTGGCGACCGAGCGTCAGGTCACCAAGCAGATCCTGATCTACACCTGGTTGACGGTACTGGCGACGCTGGCGCTGGCGCCGGCCACCGGCTGGCTCTACGCGGCGGTCGCGCTGCTGGCCGGGGTGTGGTTCCTGGCGATGGCCCATCAGCTTTACGCCGGGGTCCGCGCCGGCGAGCCGATCAAGCCGCTGCGGCTGTTCCTGCAGTCGAACAACTACCTCGCCGTGGTGTTCTGCGCGCTGGCGGTCGATTCGGTGATCGCGCTGCCGACGCTGCTTTAGCGGCTTACGGCAGCAGCACCACCGAGCCGGTCGTCTTTCGGCCCTGCAGGTCTTCGTGGGCGCGGGCCGCTTCGGCCAGCGGGTAGCGTCCGCCCACCTCGATCCGGATGGCGCCGCCGGCGACCGCGTCGAACAATTCCTCCGCGCGCCAGTTGAATTCCTGGGCGGTGCGCATGAAGTGCACCAGCGAGGGCCGGGTCAAAAACACCGATCCGGCGGCATTGAGGCGCTGCGGATCGAATGGCGGAACCGGTCCGCTGGCGCCGCCGAACAGCGCCAGCGTCCCGCGGACGGCCAGGCTGGCCAGGCTGGCGTCGAAGGTGCTGGCGCCGACGCCGTCGTACACGGCCGCCACACCCGCGCCGTCGGTGAGCGCGCGAATCCGCTCGCCGAACTGCGCGGGGTCGTCGGGGTAGGAGAGCACCTCGTCGGCTCCGGCGTCCTTGGACAGCCGCGCCTTCTCCGGCGTCGACACCGTGGTGATCACCCGGGCGCCGAGCAGATGCGCCCACTGGGTGAGGATCAGCCCGACGCCGCCGGCGCCCGCGTGCACCAGCACCGCGTCGCCGCTTTGCACGGGATACACGGACTTGAGCAGGTAGTGCGCGGTCAGGCCCTTCAGCAGCACCGACGCCGCCACATCGGAGCCCACACCGTCGGGCACCTTTGCCGTCAAAAACGCTGGGGCGGTGGCGAATTCGGCGTAAGCGCCGGAGGCCGCCGCGGACGCCACCCGGTCCCCGGCTCCGAACCCGTCGACCCCCTCGCCCGTGGCGACGACGGTGCCGCAGGTTTCCTGGCCGAGGATGAAGGGCAGCTCACGCGAGTAATGGCCCGAGCGGAAGTAGGTGTCGATGAAGTTGACGCCGATCGCCTCGGCCTTGATCAAGACCTGGCCGGGGCCGGGCGTGGGCTCAGTCGTCTCCACGTAGCGCAGGACTTCGGGACCACCGGTTTCGCTGATTTCGATTGCGTGCATGCGGATATCATGCCCGGGCATGAAGCTCGCCCGGCCGGACGTCTTCCATCCCCGGATCGTGCTCGCGGGCGGCCCGCGCCACGCCGACGACGCCGGGCTGGTGCCCGCGCTGCGCACTCGAGGCCTGCACGCTCGTTGGCTGCCCTGGGACGATCCGGAGACGCTGCGCGCCGACGTGGTGATCCTGCGCGCCGCGCCCGATGCGCTCCGGCGCGACGAATTCCTCGCCTGGATCCGCCGCGTGCGCCACCTGCTCAACCCGCCCGCCGCCGTCGCCTGGAATCTCGGCGAGCGGTACCTACGCGACCTGGAGCGCGACGGGGTGCCGACGCTGCCCGGCGGGACGGCACGGTCGGTGTTGGTCTTTCTCGGCGGGAAGAAGTCGCATGCCTGGCCGGGCGAGCCGGAGTTCGAGGTCTGGGATTTGGGTTACGCCGCACTCGCGTCGGTCGCCGAGCGCGCCGGGATCGGCGTCGGCGAGCTGCTCTATGCGCGCGTCGACGTGGCCGGGGACCGGCTGGTGGCGCTGGACGTCATCGCGCCCTCGCTGGGTTGGTCGCATCTTGACGCCAGCACCCGCGACCGGGCCCAGGGGCGGTTCGCGCTGGCCGTCGAGTCAGCGTGCGAGCGACTCGGGCTCGGCCCGCTGTCGCATCGACGCCCATAGCGCGGCGGTGGCGGCCGTGCATGCGGCGGCGCCCGCCACGTGGACGGCGACCAGGGCGGCGGGCACCCCGGTGAAGTACTGCGTGGTGCCGACGGCGGCTTGCGCGCACACCAGCGCGAGCAGGACGCCGAGCCGCAGCACGACCGGCCGGGCGGCGCCGACGGCCAGCAGCCCGAAGCCGAGCCCGGCCAACAACGCGAGGTAAGCGATCAGCAGCGACGAATGCGCGTGCACCAGGGTGGTGATCTCGACCTTGAGCCGCGGCACGGTCCGGCTGGGACTGCGGTCACCGGCGTGCGGTCCGGCGGCGGTCACCAGGGTGCCCGTCACCAGCACCGCGGCCAGATTCACCGCGGTCAGCGCCGTGAGCACGCGCAGCGGCCTGGCCACTCGCTCGGAGACCACCGCGTCGTCGGGCTCACCGACCTTGACGTAGAGCAGCACCGATAGCCACACCATGGTCATCGAGACGAGCAGATGGATGGCGACCGTCCACCAGAGCAGCCCGGTGCGCACGGTGATGCCGCCGATTACCGCCTGCACCACCGTCGACACCGGCATCAGCCACGCGTAGATCAGCACCTCGGTGCGCCGCCGCGCCCGGGTCACGGCCAGCACGGCCAGCGCCGCGGTGATCACCACCCCGATGCTGAATAGCCGGTTGCCGAATTCAATGGCCTGGTGCACCCGCGGCACTTCGGTCACCGTGACCGGGACGAAGCTGCCCGGGAAACACCGCGGCCAGGTCGGACAACCCAGGCCCGACGCGGTGACGCGGACGATCGCGCCCGTGACCGCGATGCCGCCCTGGGTGAGTATCACCGTCGCGGCGATGACCCGCTGGACACGCAGACTCGGGTCGGGGAGCAGGTCCACCAACCGCAACATCGCTCGTCTCAGCACCGCCCGATCGTAAGGCAACCAAAACTACGGTCTGTAGTACGGGCCGATCCGCGCTGAGATATAAACGTCGCACACTCCGGTCGGCGTGTCGTCGCAGACGTTTGTGTGTCGCGAGTCGCGGCGAAAGGACCCCTCAGGTGAAGCGGAACCAGCGCAGCGCGGCCAGTCCCGCCGCCGTCCCCCATGCCGCCAGGACGGCGACGCCGAACCAGTCCGCCGACAACGCCATGGCCCGTGACAGCGCCTCGGTGAGCGCACCGGACGGGGTCAGCCGGGCGGCCCACTTGAACCCCGCCGGGATCAGGTTGGTCTCCACGGTCAGCGCGCCAAGGCCGGCGAAGACGAACCACATCAGGTTGGCCACCGCCAGCACGATCTCGGCGCGCAGCGTCCCGCCCAGCAACAGCCCCAGGGCCGCAAAACAGGCGGTGCCGAGCGCGATCACCGCCGCGCCCACCAGCAGCGCCGTCGGGGCCGGCCGCCAGCCCAGCCCAAAACCGATGGCCCCCAACAGGATTGCCTGTAGGAACACCACCGTGACCACGGCCAGCGACTTGCCGGCGATGATGCCCCAGACCGGAAGCGGGGTGGCCCCCAGCCGTTTGAGCGCGCCATAGCGGCGGTCGAACGCGACCGCGATCGCCTGCCCCGTGAACGCGGTCGAGATCACCGCCAGGGCCATGATCACCGGGACGAACGTGGCGGCGCGGTTGTGGCCGAACGAACCGAGCGGCAGGAGCGTGAGCCCGACCAGCAGCGTGATCGGGATGAACATGGTCAGCAGCAGCTGTTCGCCGTTGCGCAGCAACAGCTTCAACTCCAGGCCGAACTGCGCGGCGAGCATCCGCGGCACGGCGTTGGGCCGGGGGTCGGGGGTAAACGTGCCCGCGGGGAAGACGTCCGATTGAGTCACTGCCGCAACTTCCTGCCGGTGAGGTCGAGGAACACGTCCTCGAGGCTGCGTTGCTCGACGCGCATGTCGGTGGCCAGCACGTCGATCTGCGCGCACCACGCCGTGACTGTGGCCAGCACCTGCGGGTCGACCGGCCCTTCGACGAGGTACTCGCCCGGCGTCACCTCGCTGGCCTTGTAGTCCTCGGGTAGGGCCGCGGCCAGCAGGGACAGATTCAGCCGCGGCGGCGCGGTGAAACGCAACTGGTCCTTGGCGCCGGCGCGCATCAGTTCGGTCGGAGTGCCCGACGCCACCGTCACGCCGTGGTCGATGATCACCAGCCGATCGGCGAGCTCCTCGGCCTCCTTGAGCTGGTGGGTGGTCAGCAGCACCGTCGCGCCGTCGCGCCGCAGCGCGTCGATCAGTTCCCAGACCAGCAGCCGGGCATGGGCGTCCATGCCCGCGGTGGGTTCATCGAGGAACACCAGTTCCGGACGTCCGACGAGCGCGCAGGCCAGGGCGAGCCGCTGCTGCTGTCCGCCGGACAGCCGTCGATAGGTGGTCCGGGCGGCGTCGGTGAGGCCGAGGGTGTCCAGCAGCCACGCCGGGTCCAGCGGGTCGGCGGCGTACGAGGCGACCAGGTTGAGCATTTCCCCGGCCCGCGCCGCGGGGTAGCCACCCCCGCCCTGCAGCATCACCCCGATGCGGGCACGCAGGCGGGCGTTGTCGGCGATCGGGTCGAGCCCGAGCACTTCGATGGTGCCGGCGTCCGGGCGCACGAAGCCTTCGCACATCTCCACAGTCGTGGTCTTGCCGGCGCCGTTGGGCCCGAGCAGCGCCAGCACCTCCGCGGCATGCACGTCCAGATCGAGGTCGCGCACGGCCTTGGTCGAGCCGTAGTGCTTGCTTACGCCGCGCAGTCGGACGACCGGGGCGTGTGGGGCCGAGCTCACGTGGAATCAGCGTAGGCGTCGGGCGCCGTCTCGGAACTGGGGGCGGCGCTCGGGGTCTTCGACTTCGCGGGCGCCGACAGCTCAATGGCCGTCTCGCCGTTGGTTTCTGGGCTCCTCGGCTGCAGCGGTCGCCAGGGCAGGCGGGTGTATGTCAGCGCGATGAGCATTGCCACGATGACGGTGCTGGCCACGGTGGCGTCCACGATCTGGAAGAGCGCGAAGCGGTCGCCGTTGGCCGTCGGCCCGAAGATGCCGACGACGAGGGTGATGACGATGACGGCGACCCGGAAGCCGGTGCGGGTGGCCCACGCGGCCAGCGGAATGATCGCCCACAACAGATACCAGGGCTGCACGACGGGAAACAGCAACACCGTGATGCCCAGCGCGACGCCGAGGCCGCCGATCGGGTGCAGCCGCCCGCGGAAAACGGCCAGCAGCAGCCACAGCACCATCACCATGATGATCAGCACACCGATGCCACGGGTGAGCGCCAGCACGGCGGTCGTGTGATCGCCGAGGCCCAGCAGGATGCCCACCTGCCCGGTGCCGAGCGCCAGCAATGTCGGCGGCGACATCCAGCTGCGCACCACGTTCGCGGTGCCCAGCGTGTAGATCCAGCCGAATCCGAGCCCGCTGGCCCAGCCGACCAGCGCCATCACCGACAGCGACAGCGCCGCCATTCCGCCGCCCGTGAGCAGGAGCGCGCGCAGGTTGCCCCCGCAGCGGTACGCCAACGCCATCGTGACGAATCCCAGCGCCAGCAGCGACGGCAGCTTCACCTGCGACGACAGTGTGATCAGGACCGCGCCGGCCAGCAGCATGCCCAACGGTTCCCAGTCCGGGCCGAACCGCCACGAGCGGGGCAGCAGCCGCGGGGAGTCGATACCGCGCAGCGCGAATTCGGCGCCGGCCAGCATCAGCCCCAGCATCAGCGCCTCGTTGTGGATGCCGGCGACCAGATGCATGATCAGCAGCGGATTCGCGGCGCCCAGCCACAGCGCGCTCACCTCGGCGACGCCGCAGCGCCGCGCCAGCCGCGGCGTCGCCCACACGATCAGGCCCACCCCGAGCAGCACCACGAGCCGGTGACACAGCACCGCGGCGACGATGTTTTCGCCGGTCACGGCCGAGATTCCGCGCCCGATCCACAGGAACAGGGGACCGTAGGGTGCCGGCGTCTCGCGCCACAGGCTGGGCACGGACAGGGTGAACACGTGGGACAGGCCGAGCCCGGACGCCGGGCCCACCCGGTAGGGATCGAGTCCGTCCAGCGAGATCTGACTCTGCGCCAGGTAGGAGTAGACGTCCTTGCTGTACATCGGTGGCGCGATCAGCAGCGGCAGCGTCCACAGCAGCAGGGTGCGGTCCAGGTCGCCGCGCGACATCCGCCGGCTGCCCAGCGCGAAGCGGCCCAGCATCAGCCAGGCCAGGGCCATCATCACCGCCCCGGTCGTCGTCATCGTCAGCGACACCGTCTGGATCCGCGACGGCAGGTTGAGCAGCCGGACCCCGAACGTGGGGTCTTGGACGACGGGCCGGGCCCCGGCGCCCAGGGCGCCGATCGCCATCAGGACGGTGCCGGTGGCCCCGAACAGGCGGGTGCGCTGCAGCGCGGTGAGCTCGGTATCGTTCAGCGGCGTGCCCACGGCCTGCTCATCGCCGTGCAAACTGGCGATCGAAGAGCTCAGCGTGTGGTGGCGGGCTGCCATCAGAGCAGCGTAGCCGGTGTGACCAGCGCAACCGTCCACGCAGGGCACCCTTGCTGGACCGAATTCCGGAATTGCGTCACACTGGTGTTGTGAAAATCCGTACCAGCTACCCGGACGCCGCTGCGCCCGCAGCGGGGGCGGCGACGGATGGCCAGACGCAGACCCGCCGGGCCATCGTGCGCTTACTGCTGGAATCCGGATCGATCACCGCCGGCGAGATCGGCGACCGGCTGGGCCTGGCCGCCGCCGGTGTGCGGCGTCACCTCGACTCGCTGATCGACGCGGGCGATGCCGAGTCCGCGCCCGCCGCGCCCTGGCAGCAGGCTGGGCGCGGCAGGCCGGCGAAACGGTTTCGGCTGACCGCCGCGGGCCGGGCCAAGCTCGAGCACTCCTACGACGACCTGGCGGCCGCGGCCATGCGGCAGCTGCGTGCGATCGGCGGGGAGGACGCGGTGCAGACGTTCGCCCGCCAGCGCATCGACGCGATCCTCGCCGGCGTGCCGGCGGCCGAGAGCGCCGAGGACGACGACGTCGAGGCGGCCGCCGAGCGAGTCGCCGGCGCGCTGACCAACGCCGGCTATGTCGCCACCACGACGCGGGTCGGCGGGCCGATCCATGGCGTGCAGATCTGCCAGCATCACTGCCCGGTATCGCACGTCGCCGAGGAATTCCCGGAGCTGTGCGAGGCCGAGCAGCAGGCGATGGCCGAGGTGCTGGGAACTCACGTGCAGCGGTTGGCGACCATCGTCAACGGCGACTGCGCCTGCACCACGCACGTACCCCTTACTCCGGCGCCCAGCCCGCGCCGCGACACCACGAGCATCAAAGGAGCGTCCGTATGACACTCACCCCGGAGGCCAGCAAGGCCCCCACCCAGCCGCTGACCCAGGCGGAGGCCATCGCGTCGCTGAGCCGGTACGGCTATGGCTGGGTGGACTCCGACACCGCGGGTGCCAGCGCCCAGCGCGGGCTCTCCGAGGCGGTCGTCCGCGACATCTCGGCGAAGAAGAATGAGCCGGAGTGGATGCTGCAATCCCGGCTGAAGGCGCTGCGCATCTTCGAGCGCAAGCCGATGCCGAACTGGGGTTCGAACCTGGGCGGCATCGACTTCGACAACATCAAGTACTTCGTGCGCTCCACCGAGAAGCAGGCCGCCACGTGGGACGACCTGCCCGAAGACATCCGCAACACCTACGACCGACTGGGCATCCCGGAGGCCGAGAAGCAGCGCCTGGTCGCCGGCGTCGCGGCCCAGTACGAGTCCGAGGTGGTCTACCACCAGATCCGGGAAGACCTTGAGGCGCAAGGCGTTATCTTCCTCGACACCGACACGGGTCTGCGCGAACACCCCGAGATCTTTCAGCAGTACTTCGGCACCGTGATCCCGGCGGGGGACAACAAGTTCTCCGCGCTGAACACCGCGGTGTGGAGCGGTGGATCGTTCATCTACGTGCCGCCGGGCGTGCACGTCGACATCCCGCTGCAGGCCTACTTCCGGATCAACACCGAGAACATGGGCCAGTTCGAGCGGACGCTGATCATCGCCGACGAGGGGTCCTACGTGCACTACGTCGAGGGCTGCACCGCGCCGATCTACAAGTCGGATTCGCTGCACTCGGCGGTCGTCGAGATCATCGTGAAACCGCATGCGCGCGTTCGCTACACGACGATCCAGAACTGGTCGGGCAACGTCTACAACCTGGTCACCAAGCGGGCCCGCGCCGAGGCCGGCGCCACCATGGAGTGGATCGACGGCAACATCGGGTCGAAGGTGACGATGAAGTACCCGGCGGTATGGATGACCGGCGAGCACGCCAAGGGCGAGGTGCTGTCGGTGGCGTTCGCCGGCGAGGACCAGCACCAGGACACCGGCGCCAAGATGCTGCACCTGGCACCGAACACGTCGAGCAACATCGTGTCCAAGTCGGTGGCGCGTGGCGGCGGCCGCACCTCGTACCGCGGCCTGGTGCAGGTGAACAAGGGTGCGCACGGATCGCGCTCGAGCGTGAAATGTGATGCGCTGCTGGTCGATACGATCAGCCGCAGCGACACCTACCCGTACGTCGACATCCGCGAGGACGACGTCACGATGGGTCACGAGGCCACCGTGTCGAAGGTCAGCGAGAACCAGTTGTTCTACCTGATGAGCCGTGGGCTGACCGAGGACGAGGCGATGGCCATGGTGGTGCGCGGCTTCGTGGAGCCGATCGCCAAGGAGCTTCCGATGGAGTACGCGCTGGAGCTCAACCGGCTGATCGAGCTGCAGATGGAGGGCGCGGTCGGATGACCGCAGCACTCAACAAGGGAGAGCTGTTCGCCTCCTTTGACGTTGACGCGTTCGAGGTTCCGCACGGCCGCGACGAACTCTGGCGGTTCACCCCGCTGCGACGCCTGCGCGGCCTGCACGACGGCTCGGCGCGCGCCACCGGCAAGGCGGAGATCAGCATCGGCGAACAGCCGGGCGTGCGCGTCGAGACGGTGCACCGGGGCGACGAGCGGCTCGGTCAGGGCGGCGTTCCCGCCGACCGCGTTGCGGCCCAGGCATTTTCGTCGTTCAACTCGGCGACGCTGGTCACCATAGGGCGAGACACCCAAATCGCAGACCCGGTGAACATCGCCGTCACCGGACCCGGCGAAGGTGCCGTGGCCTACGGGCATCTGCAGATCAGGGTCGAAGAGCTCGGCGAGGCGGTCGTGGTGATCGACCACCGCGGCGGTGGGACCTATGCCGACAACGTCGAGTTCGTCGTCGACGACGCAGCCCGGCTCACCGTCGTGTGGATCGCCGACTGGGCCGACGACATGGTGCACCTGAGCGCGCACCACGCGCGACTGGGCAAGGACGCCGTGCTGCGTCATGTCACCGTCACGCTGGGCGGCGAGGTGGTGCGGATGTCGGCCAACGTGCGGTACACGGGGTCCGGCGGGGACGCCGAGCTGCTCGGGTTGTACTTCGCCGACGACGGTCAGCACCTCGAGTCGCGGCTGCTGGTCGATCATGCCCATCCCGACTGCAAGTCGAATGTGCTGTACAAGGGTGCGCTGCAAGGGGATCCGCACTCGGCGCTGCCGGACGCCCACACCGTCTGGGTCGGTGACGTGTTGATCCGGGCCGAAGCCACCGGCACCGACACCTTCGAAGTCAACCGCAACCTGGTGCTCACCGACGCGGCACGCGCGGATTCGGTGCCCAACCTGGAGATCGAGACCGGCGAGATCGTCGGCGCCGGGCACGCCAGCGCCACCGGGCGTTTCGACGACGAGCAGCTCTTCTACCTACGCTCCCGGGGCATCCCGGAGGACCAGGCCCGCCGGCTGGTGATCCGCGGGTTCTTCGGCGAGATCATCTCCAAGATCGCCGTTCCCGAGGTACGGGAACGCTTGACCGCGGCCATCGAACACGAACTGGCCCTTACCGAATCGAGAGCAACAGCTTCATGACGACCCTGGAAATCAAAGACCTGCACGTCAGCGTCGACGATCCCAACGCCCCGGAGGGGGAACGGGAGATCCCCATCCTCAAGGGGGTGGACCTGACCGTGAAATCCGGTGAGACGCATGCGTTGATGGGCCCGAACGGCTCCGGCAAGTCGACGCTGTCCTACGCGATCGCCGGTCACCCGAAGTACCGCGTGACCTCCGGATCCATCACGCTCGACGGCGCGGACGTGCTGGCGATGAGCGTCGACGAACGGGCGCGGGCCGGGATATTTCTGGCCATGCAATATCCGGTCGAGGTGCCCGGCGTCTCGGTGTCGAACTTCCTGCGCTCGGCGGCCACCGCCGTGCGCGGCGAGGCCCCCAAGCTGCGGCACTGGGTCAAGGAGGTCAAGGGGGCGATGACGTCGCTGGAAATCGACCCCGCCTTCGCCGAGCGCAGCGTCAACGAGGGGTTCTCCGGCGGCGAGAAGAAGCGCCACGAGATCCTGCAGCTCGAGTTGCTGAAGCCCAAGATCGCCATCCTCGACGAAACCGACTCGGGGCTGGACGTCGACGCGCTGCGGGTGGTCAGCGAGGGCGTGAACCGCTACGCCGAGACCGAGCACGGCGGCATCCTGTTGATCACGCACTACACCCGCATCCTGCGCTACATCCACCCGGAATACGTGCACGTCTTCGTCGGCGGGCGCATCGCCGAATCCGGCGGCTCGGAGCTGGCGGACGAACTCGAGGAGAACGGCTACGTGCGCTTCCAACAAGCGGCGGCCACCGGGGCCTGAGATGTTGGACGTCGCGGCCATCCGTGCCGACTTCCCGATCCTCAAGCGCATCATGCGCGGGGGAAACCAGTTGGCGTACCTGGATTCCGGCGCCACGTCGCAACGCCCGCTGCAGGTGCTCGACGCCGAGCGCGAATTTCTGGTCACCTCCAACGGCGCCGTGCATCGCGGTGCGCACCAGCTGATGGAAGAGGCCACCGACGCCTACGAACAGGGGCGTGCCGACATCGCGGCGTTCGTCGGCGCCGATGCCGGCGAGCTGGTCTTCACCAAGAACGCCACCGAGGCGCTCAACCTGGTGTCCTATGTGCTGGGCGACAATCGGTTCGAGCACCCGGTGTCCGAGGGCGACGTCATCGTCACCACCGAGCTGGAGCACCACGCCAACTTGGTCCCGTGGCAGGAGCTGGCACGGCGCACCGGGGCCACGTTGCGCTGGTACGGCGTGACCGACGACGGGCGCATCGACCTGGACTCGCTGCGCCTCGACGAGCGGGTCAAAGTCGTTGCGTTCAGCCACCATTCCAATGTCACCGGCGCGTTGGGCCCGGTGGCCGAGCTGGTTGCCCGCGCCAAGAATGTGGGCGCGCTGACCGTGCTGGACGCGTGCCAATCGGTGCCGCACGAGCCGGTCGACTTCCATGCGCTCGGCGTCGACTTCGGCGCGTTCTCGGGGCATAAAATGCTGGGCCCCAACGGGATCGGCGTGTTGTACGGTCGCCGCGAGTTGCTCGAGGCGATGCCGCCGTTCCTCACCGGCGGTTCGATGATCGAGACGGTGGCGATGGAAGCCTCGACCTACGACGCGCCGCCGCAGCGCTTCGAGGCCGGCACCCCGATGACGTCGCAGGTGGTCGGGCTGGCCGCCGCCGCCCGCTATCTCGGCGACGTCGGCATGAACGCCGTCGAAGCCCACGAACGCGATCTGGTCGCCGCGACCATCGAAGGACTCTCCGCGATCGATGCCGTGCGCATCCTCGGACCGATGTCGATGGAAAACCGTGGCTCGCCGGTGTCTTTCGTCGTCGACGGGGTGCACGCGCATGACGTCGGCCAGGTGCTCGACGACGCGGGCGTCGCGGTGCGCGTCGGACACCACTGCGCGTTGCCGCTGCACCGCAGGTTCGGCCTGGCCGCCACCGCGCGAGCGTCGTTCGCGCTGTACAACACCGCCGACGAGGTCGATCGATTGGTGGCCGGCGTGCGCCGGGCCGTGGACTTCTTCGGGAGAGACTGACCGTGCGTCTCGAGCAGATCTATCAGGACGTGATCCTCGATCACTACAAGCACCCGCAACACCGCGGACTGCGGGAGCCGTTCGCCGCGCAGGTCTTTCACGTCAACCCGGTCTGCGGCGACGAGGTGACCCTGCGGGTGACGTTGTCCGACGACGGGGAGACGGTCGCGGACGTCTCCTACGACGGGCAGGGCTGTTCGATCAGCCAGGCGGCCACCTCGGTGCTCACCCAACAGGTGATCGGCCAGAGCGTCGGCGAGTCACTCAAGACGGTCACCGCGTTCACCGAAATGGTTTCCTCGCGGGGAACCGTCGAGGGTGATGAGGACGTCCTGGGCGACGGCATCGCGTTCGCCGGAGTGGCCAAATATCCGGCGCGGGTGAAATGCGCTCTGCTGGGCTGGATGGCTTTCAAAGACGCACTGGCGCAAGCGGTTACAGACCTCAAGGAGGGTAGGGATGAGCGAAACCACCGCGCAGGATGACGAACTGCTCGCCGACGTCGAGGAGGCGATGCGCGATGTCGTCGACCCCGAACTGGGGATCAACGTCGTCGATCTGGGGCTGGTCTACGGCCTGAACGTCGAGGAGGGCGACGAAGGAACCGTCGCCCTGATCGATATGACGTTGACCTCGGCGGCCTGTCCGCTGACCGACGTCATCGAGGATCAGTCACGCAGCGCCCTGGTCGGCGCCGGCTTGGTCGACGACCTGCGGATCAACTGGGTGTGGAACCCGCCCTGGGGCCCGGACAAGATCACCGACGACGGCCGCGAACAGCTGCGTGCACTCGGCTTCACCGTCTGAATTCGTTCCTCCCCTTAGATCCCTTTAGAAGTGCAAGGGGAGATGCGGCAGGTGCGGCAGGTGGTGGTGCGGGTGCCCCATCGGTGGGCAGGCCTCGAGGCTGATCATGACGGCATGAAGCACGCCGCCGTCCTGGGTTCCCTGCGCGCCCAAGCACTTTCCGTTCGTTATCGCATCGGCGCCGGAAGGCGTCTGCCTCTTGTATGAGGTCGAGTCGGTCACTGTCACATTGGTGGGCGTCGGTTGGGGACCCAAGCCGCTGACGGCGATGGTGTTACCCGAGACCGAGCTGACCGTGCCGTAGAACCCGGCAGGCGGTGGGCACTTGCCGTCGACGGCCGCGGTGATGATCACCGATTGCGCGGTGATCGCGCCGGGGGTGGGTTTGCTTTGCGGGGTGGCGCGCACGTTGACACAACTGCCGGCGGTCACGTCGGTCAGCTTGGCCGGGGTCACGTCGGCGACCCGGGTCGACGGCGCGTAGTCCACCGTCGCGGACCCGGTGCGGGTCCTCAGGCCGATCGTGCCGCCCGACACCGATTCGACCAGGCCTTCGACGTAGTCCTTGGCCGCCGGGGGCGGTGCCGGCGCCGGGGCGGGCGCGGCGCTCGGAGCCGGGCTCGGCGGGAGCGCGGTGACGGTCGGCTTTCCGGGGCTGCTCGTGTTCGACGCGTTGTTCGAGGGGCCGCACATCGCGACGCCCACCACGATGGCGACCAGGACCGCGACGATCCCGAATTGCGCCAGCCGGGGTTTGCTCGAGATGGTAGGCATCGACGTTTTCTCCGATCACCCGTTTAGCCTGGGCACTCGGATACCCACCGAAGCACGGTTTCAGCTAAACCCGCGACCGATGTGAGGGCAATCACCCGCCGTGCGGGGGCTTGCCCGGGGCGGGGCATTTGCCGTCGTTGGCGGCGCGCAGCTTGATCGTCGTCGCCTGCAACGTGCCGCCGCCGTCCAGCGTGCCGCGCGCGTTGACGCACTTGCCAGCTGCGATCGCGTCCGGTGTGGCGGTGGTCAGCTTCGAGTACTTGGTCTTGTCGTCGGTGGTGACGGTCGTCTGTGTGGTGTTGCCGCTGGCGTCGGCGCCCGCGACGGTGATGCTGGTACCCGTCACCGAGGCGACCGAGCCGCGCAGCGCCTTGGGCTTGACGGGCGCCGGCGCGCCGGACGGTGGCGTGGTGGTGGAAGCCTGCGGCGACTCCTTGCCCGGCGGGCAAGTCCCGTTGACGGACGGGCTGAGGCGCACGGACGCCGCGGTGACCGGCTGGTTGGCCTGGATTTCCTGGGTGGGCCGCACGCTGATGCAGCTGCCCGAGGTGACATCGCTGAGCGTGGCCGGGGCGACCTCGGTGACCTTGGTCGTCGAGGTGAAGTTGACGGCGGCGTTGGTGTTGTCGTCCTTGGTGACCTGGATGGAATTACCGGCCACCGACGCGATCAGGCCGATGACCGAAGCCTCGCCCTGGGCGGGTGCCCGCGAGGTGCTCGTCGACGTCACCGTCGACGTCGAGGTGGACGTCGACGCCGGAGTCGAGTTGTTCGACGAGCCGCAAGCCGCGGCGGATAGCGCGGCGGCGCCGGTGGCGGCGAGGATGGCGAACCGGGTAAGCGTGACGGGCATCAAGGTTTCTCCCCTCGTGGTTGGACCACGGAAAGGTGTACCCGTTTAAGCTGTGCCCGACCTGTGCGCGTTGCGCCGCTAGAACGCATCCTCGGGGAGGCGCATGATCTCGTCGTCGATGGTCTCGATGACGTGGCGCAGCGAGGTCAGCCGCGGAAGCATGTTCCTGGCGAAGAACGCCGCGGTCGCCACCTTGCCCTGATAGAACGCCTCGTCGTCCTTCGCCGGCCCGTTGGTCAGGGCGGTGTGGGCGATACCGGCCTGAGCCAGCAGTCGCCAGCCGATGAGCAGGTCGCCGATGGCGAGCAGGTATCGCACCGATCCCAGTCCGACCTTGTAGATGTCGGTGGGGTTCTCCGCGGCGGACATCAGGTATCCGGTGAGGGCCCCTGTCATCGCCGTGGCATCGTCCAGCGCGGTTTGCAGCAGCTCGGCCAGTGGTTTCAGCGCCTCGTCACAGGTATCGATCGTGTGGCTGATCTGAGCCGTCACGAACTGCAGGGCCTCGCCGCGGTCACGGACGATCTTGCGGAAGAACAGGTCCAGCGCCTGGATGGCGGTGGTGCCCTCGTAGAGCGAATCGATTTTGGAGTCGCGGATGTATTGCTCCAGCGGATAGTCGACCAGGAAGCCCGAGCCGCCCAGCGTTTGCAGCGACTCCGTCAGGAGTTCGTAAGCCCGTTCCGAACTCACCCCCTTGACGATCGGCAGCAGCAGGTCGTCCACCCGGTGCGCCATGTCGTGATCTGCGCCCGAAACCCGTTGCGCCACAGCATCATCCTGATGCGCGGCCGCGTACAGGTATAGCGCCCGCAGCCCCTCGGCGTACGCCTTCTGGGTCATCAGGCTGCGGCGCACATCGGGGTGGTGCATGATCGTGACCCGCGGCGCGGTCTTGTCGGCCATCTGCGTGAGGTCCGCGCCCTGCACCCGTTCCTTGGCGAAGGCGAGCGCGTTGAGATAGCCCGTCGACAACGTGCCTGCGGCCTTGACGCCGATCGTCATGCGGGCGTGCTCGATCACCGTGAACATCTGCGCGATCCCGTTGTGCACGCCGCCCACCAGATAGCCGACGGCGGGCACATCGGTTGCGCCGAAAGTCATTTCGCACGTCGGAGAGGACTTGATGCCCATCTTGTGTTCCAGCCCGGTGGCGAAAACGCCGTTGCGGGCCCCGAGTTCGAACGTGTCGGGATCGAAAAGGTAGTTCGGGACGTAGAACAGGCTCAACCCCTTGGTGCCCGGGCCGGCGCCTTCGGGCCGGGCCAGCACGAGGTGGAAGATGTTCTCGGCGGTGTTGCCCACGTCGCCGCCCGAGATGAACCGTTTGACCCCGTCGATGTGCCAGGTGCCGTCCGGTTGTTCGACGGCCTTGGTGCGGCCGGCCCCGACATCGGAGCCCGCATCGGGTTCGGTGAGCACCATGGTGGATTGCCAGCCGCGCTCCACGCCGGCCGCCGCCCATCGGCGCTGCTGCTCGTCGCCCTCGATGTAGAGCGCCTGAGCCAGCACGGGACCCAGGTTGTAGAAGTTCGCCGAGGGATTGGCGCAGATGATCATCTCGTTGACGGCCCACGCCAGGGGCGCGGGCGCGGGCATGCCACCGATCTCCTCGGCCAGACCCAGGCGCCACCAGCCCGCCTCCTTGATGGCTTGCACCGTCTTGGCCAGCTCGGGAGCCACGCTGATGGTGTGTCCCTCCGGGTCGAATTCCGGCGGGTTGCGGTCGGCAAAGGCGAAGGATTCGGCGACCGGGCCCTCGGCGAGGCGAGCCGCCTCGGTCAATATCGTGCGGACCGTGTCGGCGTCGAGGTCGGCGTAGCTGCCGGTGCCGAGTACGGCGCCGATGTCGAGGACCTCGAACAGGTTGAACTCCAGGTCGCGCACGTTAGCGATGTAGTGGCCCAAGGCAATTCCCTCGCTGGTCGGATGGCGGGCGGATGGTCCGCCGTAAGTGTGTCCGACGTGGGAAAACGTACGCAACCGTAACCTTGCGGCGTGGGAACATCGGGGCCGCTCCGGGCGTTAGGCGGATTGTGACAACACGCGATCTCACCGCCGAGGTGTTCAACGAGACCATCGAGGGCAACGACATCGTCCTCGTCGACTTCTGGGCTTCGTGGTGCGGACCATGCCGCCAGTTCGGGCCGACGTTCCAGGCATCGTCGGAGAAACACCCCGACATCGTGCACGCCAAGGTGGACACCGAAGCCGAACAGCAGCTGGCCGCGGCCGCCCAGATCCGCTCCATCCCCACGCTGATGGCGTTCAAGAAGGGCAAGCTGCTCTTCAATCAGGCCGGGGCCCTGCCGCCCGCGGCGCTGGAGGACCTGGTGCAGCAGATCAAGGCCTTCGACGTCGACGCGGCGGAAGCCGAGCAAGGCTGACACCGCGGTTTTTCCGGGTGCGCGCTACCGTTCACGGGTGAGTTTGGTACTCGTTGAACAGCCGCGGCCCGGCGTCGCCTTGATCACCCTCAATCGCCCCGAGCGGATGAATTCCATGGCGTTCGACGTCATGGTGCCGCTCAAGGAGGCCCTGGACAAGGTCACCTACGACAATTCCGTACGCGTGGTCGTGCTGACCGGCGCGGGCCGGGGATTTTCCTCGGGAGCCGACCACAAATCCGCCGGTACGGTGCCGAACGTCGACGGCTTGACCCGCCCGACCTACGCGCTGCGCTCCATGGAAGTGCTCGACGACGTCATCCTGTCGCTGCGGCGGTTACACCAACCCGTGATCGCGGCGGTCAACGGCCCGGCGATCGGCGGTGGCCTGTGCCTGGCCCTGGCCGCCGATATCCGGGTGGCGTCGACCAACGCCTACTTCCGCGCCGCCGGCATCAACAACGGGCTGACCGCCAGCGAACTCGGGCTGAGCTACCTCTTGCCCAGGGCCATCGGATCGTCGCGCGCGTTCGAGATCATGCTGACCGGCCGCGACGTCTCGGCCGAGGAAGCCGAGCGCATCGGGCTGGTGTCGTGCCAGGTGCCCGAAGACCAGTTGCTGGACACCTGCTATGCGATCGCGGCCCGGATCGCGGCGTTCTCGCGGCCCGGTACCGAGTTGACCAAGCGCACACTCTGGAGTGGACTGGACGCCGGTAGCCTGGAAGGGCACATGCAAGCCGAGGGCTTGGGACAGCTTTTCGTCCGTCTGCTCACCGCCAACTTCGAAGAAGCGGTTGCCGCACGCGCAGAACGCCGCCCGCCGGTCTTCACCGACGACAAATAATCCTTCATGTCAGGAGAGCGATCGTGATCACGGCCACGGACCTCGAGGTCCGCGCCGGCGCGCGCATCTTGCTCTCACCCGACGGTCCGGATCTGCGGGTGCAGCCTGGCGATCGCATCGGGCTGGTCGGACGCAACGGCGCGGGCAAGACCACCACCCTGCGCATCCTGGCGGGCGAGAGCGAACCGTATGCCGGTTCGGTCAGCCGGGTCGGCGAAATCGGTTACCTGCCACAGGATCCCAAAGAGGGCGATCTGGACGTGCTGGCCCGCGACCGGGTGCTTTCGGCCCGCGGTTTGGACGTGTTGCTCACCGACCTGGAAAAGCAGCAAGCGTTGATGGCCGAGGTCGCCGACGACGACGCGCGCGACCGCGCGATCCGCCGCTACGGCCAGCTGGAAGAGCGGTTCGTGGCGCTGGGTGGCTACGGGGCCGAAAGCGAAGCCGGGCGCATCTGCGCGAGTCTCGGCCTGCCGGAGCGGGTGTTGACGCAGCAACTGCGCACGCTGTCCGGCGGGCAGCGCCGCCGCGTGGAGCTGGCGCGCATCCTGTTCGCGGCGTCCGAAGGAGGAGCGGGTGCTTCAGGTTCACAGACCACGCTGCTGCTGGACGAGCCGACCAACCACCTCGACGCGGATTCGCTTGGCTGGCTGCGGGATTTCCTGCGGGCACACACCGGCGGGTTGGTGGTCATCAGCCACAACGTCGAATTGATCGCCGACGTCGTCAACCGGGTGTGGTTTCTGGATGCCGTGCGCGGCGAGGTCGACGTCTACAACATGGGCTGGCAGAAATATCTCGACGCCCGCGCCACCGACGAACAGCGTCGACGCCGCGAACGCGCCAACGCCGAACGCAAGGCCGCCGCGCTGCGCACGCAGGCCGCCAAACTCGGCGCCAAGGCCACCAAAGCCGTTGCGGCGCAAAACATGTTGCGCCGTGCCGACCGGATGATGGCCGCCCTCGACGAGGAACGGGTCGCCGAGAAGGTGGCCCGCATCAAATTCCCCACCCCGGCCGCCTGCGGCCGCACGCCACTGGTGGCCACCGGGTTGGGCAAGTCCTACGGATCGCTGGAAGTGTTCGCCGGTGTCGATCTGGCGATCGACCGCGGCTCACGGGTTGTCGTGCTGGGGCTCAACGGCGCCGGCAAGACCACGCTGCTGCGGTTGCTGGCCGGCGTCGAGCATCCCGACACCGGCGGGCTCGAGCCGGGACACGGTTTGCGGATCGGGTATTTCGCGCAGGAGCACGACACCCTCGACGACGACGCGACGGTGTGGGAGAACATCCGGCATGCCGCACCGGATTCCGGTGAGCAGGATCTGCGCGGCCTGCTGGGAGCTTTCATGTTCAGCGGTGCGCAGCTCGACCAGCCGGCCGGCACCCTGTCCGGCGGGGAGAAGACCCGCCTCGCGCTGGCCGGACTGGTGGCGTCCACGGCGAACGTGCTGTTGCTCGACGAGCCGACCAACAACCTCGACCCCGCGTCGCGCGAACAGGTGCTCGACGCGCTGCGCAGCTATCGCGGCGCGGTGGTGTTGGTGACGCACGACCCCGGTGCGGCCGAGGCGCTCGATCCGCAACGTGTCGTGCTGTTGCCCGACGGCACCGAGGACTACTGGTCGGACGAGTATCGGGATCTGATCGAGCTGGCTTGATCTTGATGTGGCCGCGGCGGATTCGGCGAAACCGCCCACGCGGTCGACGGCGGGTTCCTACCCTATGTGCTTGGGATCGTGTTTCAAGCCTGGAGGGGCCCCAAGTGAGAAAGTCGAAAAAGACGCGCGACCAGATGCTGCATGAGCTACGCAACGCCTATGAAGGCGGGGCGAGCATCCGCAACCTGGTTGCCACTACCGGCAGGTCGTACGGCTCGATTCACAGCATGCTGCTGGAGTCGGGCACCACGATGCGCAGCCGGGGCGGGCCCAACCACACCTCGCGTTCCCGATAGACCCGCTGCGCGGGGCGAAGCGACGTAACGTCACTGCGATATTTCCCTCCCCTCAGTCGCAGTGCCGTTACGCTCGCGGCCCAGAATCGTTGCGGCGCACCGAATTTTCGACCAGGTCGAGGACCGCGGCCAGCCGCCGGGGATCCTCGCCGGACGCCAATCGCGCGACCAGTCCGTCTAGAACCAGTTCCAGGTAGCACTGCAACACGTCGCCGGGCACGTCGTCGCGCACCCGGTGCGCTTCCTTCTGCCGGCGCAGCCGATCGGTGGTCGCCGCCGCCAGTTCCGCGGAGCGCTCCGCCCAGCCGCGGCTGAACGCCGGGTCGTTGCGCAGCTTGCGCGCGATCTCCAGCCGGGTGGCCAGCCAGTCGTACTGGTCGGGTGCGGCGAGCATGTCGCGCATCACCTGGATCAGACCCTCGCGGGAGGCGACGTCGGCCATCCGCTCGGCGTCTTCGTGCGCCAGCGCGAAGAAGAGTGCGTCCTTGTCGCGGAAGTGGTGGAAGATCGCGCCGCGCGACATCCCGATCGCCTGCTCCAGCCGCCGCACGGTGGCCCGGTCGTAGCCGTGTTCCGCAAAGCACCGGCGGGCGCCGTCGAGGATCTGACGGCGGCGAGCCGCCAGATGGTCCTCGCTGACTTTTGGCACGGGCTGGTCCGGGCTTAGCCGGATTTGAGCATGTTGCGCAGCACGTACTGCAGGATGCCGCCGTTGCGGTAGTAGTCGGCCTCTCCGGGCGTGTCGATACGCACCACCGCGTCGAACTCGATTGGATCGCCGGCTCCGTCTTCTTTGCTCGCCTTGACGTGCACCGTCTTGGGCGTCTTGCCGTCGTTGAGCGCCTCGATGCCGGTGATGTCGAAGACCTCGGTGCCGTCCAGCCCCAACTCCTCGGCCGACTTCCCTTCGGGGAACTGCAGCGGGATGACACCCATGCCGATCAGGTTGGAGCGGTGGATGCGCTCGAACGACTCGGCGATCACCGCCCGCACGCCCAGCAGCAGCGTGCCCTTGGCCGCCCAGTCCCGCGACGAGCCGGAGCCGTACTCCTTGCCGCCCAGTACCACCAGCGGAATGTCCTGTGCCGCATAGTTTTGCGCCGCGTCGTAGATGAACGCCTGCGGGCCGCCGTCCTGGGTGAAGTCGCGGGTGTAGCCGCCGGCGACGTCGTCGAGCAGCTGGTTGCGCAGCCGGATGTTGGCGAACGTGCCGCGGATCATCACCTCGTGGTTGCCGCGCCGCGAGCCGAAGGAGTTGTAGTCCTTGCGGTCCACGCCGTGCTCGTCGAGGTACTGCGCGGCCGGGGTGCCCGGCTTGATGCTGCCGGCCGGGGAGATGTGGTCGGTGGTCACCGAGTCGCCGAGCAGCGCCAGCACCCGCGCGCCGCTGATGTCCTTGACCGGCTCGGGGTCGGCCGACATGCCCTCGAAGTACGGGGGCTTGCGCACGTAGGTCGAATCCTCGTTCCACTCAAAGGTATTGCCGCTCGGCGTGGGCAGGTTGCGCCACCGCTCGTCGCCCTTGAACACGTCGGCGTAGTTCTTGGTGAACATCTCTTGGTTGATCGCGGAGGCGATGGTGTCCGACACGTCCTTCTGCGACGGCCAGATGTCTTTGAGGAAGACGTCGTTGCCGTCCTTGTCCTGGCCCAGGGGCTCGGATTCGAAATCGAAGTCCATGGTCCCGGCCAGTGCGTAGGCGACCACCAGCGGCGGCGACGCGAGGTAGTTCATCTTCACGTCGGGGTTGATGCGCCCCTCGAAGTTGCGGTTGCCCGAGAGCACGGCCGCCACGGAGAGGTCGTTGTCGTTGATCGCCTTCGAGATCTCGTCGGGCAGTGGACCCGAGTTGCCGATGCAGGTGGTGCAGCCGTAGCCGACCAGATAGAAGCCGAGCTTCTCCAAATACGGCCATAGGCCGGCCTTCTCGTAGTAGTCGCTGACCACCTGCGAGCCCGGCGCCATCGAGGTCTTCACCCACGGCTTGGAGGCCAGTCCCTTCTCGACGGCGTTGCGGGCCAGCAGCGCCGCACCCAGCATCACCTCGGGATTGGAGGTGTTGGTGCACGACGTGACCGCGGCGATCACCACCGCGCCGTGGTCGATCACGAACTCGCCGAGTTCCTCGGACTTCACCGTCACCGGGGTGCTCACCCGTCCCTTGGCGTGCTTGGCGGCCGACTCCACTGGCTTGTGGTCGTCGGCGTGGCCGTTGTTCAGGGCGCCCGGGTCGCTGGCCGGGAAGGTCTCGTCGACCATTTCGTCCAGCTTCGAGTAGTCCTTCTTGTCGGGGTCGTCGCCGACGTAGTCGCAAATCTGCTCGCGGAACGTGGATTTGGCGTCGGACAGCGCGATTCGGTCCTGCGGGCGCTTGGGCCCGGCGATCGACGGCACCACGTCGCCGAGGTCGAGCTCGAGGTATTCGGAGAACTCGGGCTCGTGCTTTGGGTCGTGCCACATCCCTTGTTCTTTGGCGTAGGCCTCGACCAGTGCGAGCTGCTCGGGCTTGCGTCCGGTGAACTTCAGGTAGTCGATCGTCTCTTGGTCGATCGGGAATATCGCTGCGGTGGAACCGAATTCGGGGCTCATGTTGCCCAGAGTGGCGCGGTTGGCCAGCGGCACCTCGGCCACACCCTCGCCGTAGAACTCGACGAACTTGCCGACCACACCATGCTTGCGCAGCATCTCGGTGACGGTCAGCACCACGTCGGTGGCCGTGACGCCGGCCTGAATCTCGCCGGTCAGCTTGAAGCCGACGACGCGGGGGATCAGCATCGACACCGGCTGACCGAGCATCGCGGCCTCGGCCTCGATGCCGCCCACCCCCCAGCCCAGGACGCCGAGGCCGTTGACCATCGTGGTGTGCGAGTCGGTGCCGACGACGGTATCGGGGTAGGCCACCCCGTCGCGCTCCATCACGACGCTGGCGAGGTATTCGATGTTGACCTGGTGCACGATGCCGGTGCCCGGCGGCACGACCTTGAAGTCGTCGAACGCGCCCTGGCCCCAGCGCAGGAACTGGTAGCGCTCGCCGTTGCGCTCGTACTCGATTTCGACGTTGCGCTCGAACGCGTCGGCCCGGCCGAACAGGTCGGCGATCACCGAGTGGTCGATCACCAGATCGGCCGGCGCCAGCGGATTGACCTTGTCCGCGTCGCCGCCCAGGTCGCCGATCGCCTCGCGCATGGTGGCCAGGTCGACGATGCAGGGCACGCCGGTGAAGTCCTGCATCACCACGCGCGCCGGCGTGTACTGGATCTCAATGCTGGGCTCCGCCTTGGGATCCCAATTCGCGATGGCCTCGATGTGGTCCTTGGTGATGTTGCTGCCGTCCTCGTTGCGCAGCAGGTTCTCGGCGAGGACTTTGAGGCTGTAGGGGAGTTTCTCCGTATTGGGGACGGCGTCGAGGCGATAGATCTGGTAACTCTTGTCGCCGACCTTGAGGGTGTCGCGGGCTTCGAATGAGTTCACAGATTCAGTCACTTCAACTCCCAAGATTTAGTTCTTCCGCCGACGGGCCGTGTCGGCGGTGCGGTGCTACTTTAACAGTACGCTTGTCCTGTATTAGAGCGGGCCCCGTAGTTCCAGTCTTGTCGCGAGCGGCGCGCGTTTAAACCCCTTGAGGCCAAGTCGCGTACGGTGCCTGTAGCACTGGGCGAGCGGCGGCAGGAGGGACGCGATGGGCGGGCACGATTCCTTGGTTCTGCCGCTGTATATCCCGCAGGACGTCGACATGGCGGCCGTCAAGGCTCAGGTCGCGGCGATGGGGGTCAGCGCGCCGCCGGATGCGGTGCCGGCACTGCTGGGCATCGTCAACCAGGCGCACGCCGAGGGCATCAACCTCAAGATCGTCCTGCTCGACCACAACCCCCCGAACGACACACCGCTGCGCGACATCTCCACCGTCGTCGGCGCCGACTACCACGACGTCACGGTCCTCACGCTCAGCCCGAGCTACGTCGGCAGCTACAGCACGCACTTCCCGCGGGTGACGCTGGAGGCCGGCGAGGATATCGCCAAGACCGGCAATCCCACGGTCTCGGCGCAGCATTTTTTGAATGAGCTCAACGGCCCCGAATTCCCCTGGACCGGCTTGACGATCGCCTTGCTGATCGGGGTGCTGGCCGCGGCCGTCGGCACCAGGCTGCTGCAGCTGCGCGCGAAGCGATCAGCAACGTCGCCCCAAGCGGGCGATCCTCAACCGGATGAGCCCAGTCGGGGCGTTTAACCGGCGTTTCCGGCTCGGCCGGTCTTCATGAGCGTGGCCTGCGCGTCTAAGCGGCAAACACCGCAGGTCACCGTTCGGTCACAGTAAACGCACTTCCCGAGTGCAGTTTGTTGCTCGCGTTTCCATAGCGTGTGGTGTGACGTACGGTGCAAATGATGCTCTTGTTGTCTTTGGCGCTTTCCGAGAAGTCTGTGATTTGCGTCGCCTGTCCGCGCTGAGCCATAGGAGACCGAGTCGAATGACACGCACCCCCCGTGGCTTCTCCGTGCGATCACTCGCCAGGCTGCTCCGGCCGGTCGTTCCGTCGGTCGTGTGCGCCGCGCTGTTGGTCTGCACCCCGGGTCTGGCAAACGGTGACCCCAACGCCGACAAATTGGCCGCGCTGATCGCGAACGTCGCCAAGGCCAACCAGCGCATGGAAGATCTCAGCGCCGAAATCCAGACCGCGCAGGAAAGCGTCAACAAGGCTCTCGTCGACGTGGAGACAGCGCGGGACAACGAGACCGCCGCCCAACACGACCTCGACGCCAGTCAGCAGGGGGTCAAAGACGCCAACGCGGCGATCGCCGCGGCCCAGCACCGCTTCAATACCTTTGCGGCGGCCACCTATATGAATGGGCCGTCGGGCGCCTACCTGACCGCGACCAGCCCCGAAGACATCATCTCCACCGAAACCGCGGCGAGAACCCTGACCGCTAGCTCGCAAGCGGTGATGGACAACCTGCAGCGGGCCCGGACCGACCAGGTGAACAGGGAGTCGGCGGCGCGGCTGGCCAAACAGAAGGCGGACAAGGCCGCGGCCGACGCGAAGGCCAGCCAGGACGCCGCGGTGGCCGCGCTGACCGACTCGAAGCGCAAGTTCGACGAACAGCGCGCGGAGGCCAGTCGCCTGGCGGCCGAGCGCGATGAGGCGCAGGCCAAACTCCAGCAGGCCAGGCTCGAGGCCGCTCATTGGTCGGCAGGGGCGGGCGGGCCGGGGTTCCCGGCGTCCGGCGACCGATGGGACCCCGGTGCGCCGGGCGGTGCGCCGCCCGTCGGCGGGCGCCAGTGGGACGGCTGGGATCCGACGTTGCCGATGATCCCCAGCGCCAACGTCCCCGGCGACCCGATCGCGGTCATCAACCAGGTGCTCGGCATCTCGGCGACCTCGACGCAGGTCACCGCCGGCATGGGCCGCAGCTTTCTGCAGCAGCTGGGCATCCTCAAGCCCGACGACACCGGCATCACCAACGCCACCCCGAACGGCACCAGCCGCATCCCGCGCGTGTACGGGCGGCAGGCCACCGAGTACGTGATCCGCCGCGGCATGTCGCAGATCGGCGTGCCCTACTCCTGGGGTGGTGGCAACGCCGCCGGGCCCAGCAAGGGAATCGACTCCGGCGCCGGGATCACCGGCTTCGACTGTTCGGGCCTGGTCTTGTATTCGTTCGCCGGGGTCGGCATCAAGCTGCCGCACTACTCGGGTTCGCAGTACAACCTGGGCCGCAAAATCCCGTCGTCACAGATGCGCCGCGGCGACGTCATCTTCTACGGCCCCGGCGGCAGCCAGCACGTGACGATCTATCTCGGCGACGGCCAGATGCTCGAGGCGCCCGACATCGGCCTGAAGGTACGCGTCGCGCCCGTGCGCACCAGCGGCATGACGCCCTACGTGGTCCGCTACATCGATTGGTGACGAGGAGCTATGCGGCATAAGCGTTTTCGCGCACTCAACTTGGCTTCCAAGCTGGGGGCGCTCCCCGCAGTGGTGATCGGGCTGATGTTGTCTGTCGCCGCGCCCGCTCCCTTGGCTAGCGCCGATCCCGGCGCGTGGGACCCAACACTGCCCGCCACCATCAGCGCCGGCGCGCCGGGAGATCCGCTCGCCGTCGCGAACCAGTCGCTGGCGGCCACCGCCCAGGCCACCCAGACCACGCTGGATCTGGGCAAGCAGTTTCTCGGAACCCTGGGGATCAACCTCGGCGGCGATCCCGCTCCGTCCGCCGCGCCCCCCACCAACCCCGGCAGCAAGATCCCGCGGGTCTACGGCCGGCAGGCCATCGAGTACGTGATCAAGCGCATGGGCTCGCAGATGGGCGTGCCCTACTCGTGGGGCGGCGGCTCGCTCGACGGCCCCAGCAAGGGCGTGGGCGACGGCGCCAACATCAACGGCTTCGACTGCTCGGGCCTGATGCGTTACGGCTTCGCCGGCGTCGGCGTGCTGATCCCACGGTTCTCCGGTGACCAGTACAACGCCGGGCGCCACATTCCTCCCAGCGAGGCCAGGCGCGGCGACCTGATCTTCTACGGGCCCGGCGGCGGCCAGCACGTCACCATGTACCTCGGGAACGGCCAGATGCTCGAGGCCTCCAGCCTCGCCGGCAAGGTTACGGTCAGCCCGGTTCGTACCCCCGGCATGACGCCGTTCCTGACTAGGATCATCGAGTACTGATCGTGGGGCCAGCGAGCCATCAGCTGGGCGAGCGTCGACGGGAACCGGCAGGCCTGGAATAGTTGGACGAGGGCACGTCGCTGCCCGGCAGTCGTGTCCGATTGAACGTGGAGGGTTCTTGATGACATCAGCAGGTGGGCCGCCCCCGGGCGCCAGCGGTTACTCGGGCCAGGGCGGGCAATCCGGCTCACCGGCCCATCAGGCGCCCTCGAGCGGCGGCGCCGACGGATTGGCCGCCGAGGTACACACGCTCGAACGCGCCATCTTCGAGGTCAAGCGGATCATCGTCGGCCAGGACCAGCTGGTGGAGCGCATGCTGGTCGGCCTGCTGTCCAAGGGGCATGTGCTGCTCGAGGGTGTTCCCGGCGTGGCCAAGACGCTGGCGGTGGAGACGTTCGCGCGCGTGGTCGGCGGGACGTTCGCCCGCATCCAGTTCACGCCCGACCTGGTGCCCACCGACATCATCGGTACCCGCATCTACCGCCAGGGCAAGGAGGAGTTCGACACCGAACTCGGGCCGGTGGTGGTCAACTTCCTGCTCGCCGACGAGATCAACCGCGCGCCGGCGAAGGTGCAGTCGGCGCTGCTGGAGGTCATGCAGGAACGCCACGTGTCGATCGGCGGCAAGACCTTCCCGCTGCCCAATCCGTTCCTGGTGATGGCCACGCAGAACCCGATCGAGCACGAGGGCGTCTACCCGTTGCCCGAGGCGCAGCGGGACCGCTTCCTGTTCAAGATCAACGTCGGCTACCCGTCAGCCGAAGAGGAGCGGGAGATCATCTACCGCATGGGGGTGAGCCCGCCGCAGCCCAAACAGATCCTCAATACCGGCGATCTGGTGCGGCTGCAGGACATCGCGGCCAACGTCTTCGTCCATCACGCGCTGGTCGACTATGTGGTGCGCGTCGTGATGGCCACCCGGTACCCGGAGCAGCTGGGGATGAACGACGTCAAAACCTGGGTCGCGTTCGGGGCGTCGCCGCGCGCGTCGCTGGGCATCATCGCGGGCGCGCGCTCGCTGGCGCTGGTGCGGGGCCGCGACTACGTGATCCCGCAGGACGTCGTCGAGGTCATTCCCGACGTCCTGCGGCACCGGTTGGTGTTGACCTACGATGCGCTCGCCGACGAGATCTCGCCGGAGATCGTGATCAATCGCGTCCTGCAGACCGTCGCCCTGCCACAGGTGAATGCCGTTCCCCAGCAAGGTCATTCGGTACCCCCGGTGATGCAGACCGTGGCGGCTAGCGGTCGGTGACCGATCCCAAACCGACGCGCGCGGTCGTCCATCCGCCGTCGTTCGAGCGCGGGCAGATCGACGACCCGAAGCTGGCGGCGGCGCTGCGCAACCTCGAGCTGACCGTCAAGCGCAAGCTCGACGGTGTCCTACACGGCGACCACCTCGGCCTGATTCCGGGGCCGGGGTCGGAGCCGGGTGAGTCGCGGGAGTACCAGCCCGGCGACGACGTCCGGCGGATGGACTGGGCCGTCACGGCGCGCACCACGCACCCGCACGTCCGGCAGATGATCGCCGACCGCGAGCTGGAGACCTGGCTGGTGATCGACATGTCGGCGAGCCTGGACTTCGGCACCACGGTCTGCGAAAAGCGCGACCTGGCGGTGGCGGCCGCCGCGGCCATCACGTTCCTCAACAGCGGCGGCGGCAACCGGATCGGCGCGATCGTCGCCACCGGCGCGACCATCACCCGAGTGCCGGCCCGCTCCGGACGCCAGCACGAGCAGACGCTGTTGCGGACCATCGCGACGACGCCCAAGGCGCCCGTCGGGGTCCGGGGGGATCTGGCGACCGCGATCGATGCGCTGCGCCGGCCTGAACGCCGTCGTGGAATGGCCGTGATCATCAGCGATTTCCTCGGGCCGATCAACTGGATGCGCCCGCTGCGGGCGATCGCGGCCCGCCACGAGGTGCTGGCCATCGAGGTGCTCGATCCCCGCGATGTCGAACTGCCCGACGTCGGCGATGTCGTGCTGCAGGACGCCGAAACCGGGGTCACCCGAGAATTCACCATCGACGCCCAGCTGCGCGACGACTTCGCCAAGGCGGCCGCGGCGCATCGCACCGAGGTGTCGCGCACGATTCGTGGTTGCGGCGCACCGGTTTTGACGCTGCGCACCGACCGAGACTGGATCGCCGACATCGTTCGCTTCGTCGAGTCCCGCCGCCGCGGGGCGATGGCGGGACGCCAGTGACGCTGCCCGTGCTGGGGCCGATGTCGTTGTCTGGCTTCGACCACCCGTGGTTTTTCCTGTTCTTTTTCGTGGTCTTCGGCTTGGCCGCGCTGTATGTCCTGATGCAATTGGCGCGGCAGCGTCGGATGCTGCGGTTCGCCAACATGGAACTGCTGGAAAGCGTCGCCCCGAAGCGGCCCGCCAAGTGGCGGCATCTGCCGGCGATCCTGCTGGTGGCGTCGCTGGTGCTGTTCACCATCGCGATGGCGGGGCCGACGAACGACGTGCGGATCCCGCGCAACCGCGCCGTGGTGATGCTGGTGATCGACGTGTCGCAGTCCATGCGGGCCACCGACGTGCAGCCCAACCGGATGGCGGCCGCGCAGGAGGCGGCCAAACAGTTCGCCGACGAGCTGACGCCCGGGATCAACCTCGGGCTGATCGAATATGCCGGGACCGCCACGGTGTTGGTACAACCGACGACCAACCGGGAGGCGACCAAGGTCGGGCTGGACAAGCTGCAGTTCGCCGACCGCACCGCCACAGGAGAGGGCATCTTCACCGCGCTGCAGGCCATCGCGACGGTGGGCGCGGTGATCGGCGGTGGGGACAAGCCGCCGCCGGCACGCATCGTGTTGTTCTCCGACGGCAAGGAGACGATGCCGACCAACCCGGACAATCCGAAGGGCGCATTCACCGCCGCACGCACCGCCAAGGACCAGGGCGTGCCGATCTCGACGATCTCGTTCGGCACCCCGTACGGCTTCGTCGAGATCAACGACCAGCGCCAGCCGGTGCCCGTCGACGACTCCACGATGAAGAAGGTCGCCGAGCTATCCGGTGGAAGTTGGTACAACGCCGGCAGCTTGGAGGAACTGAAGTCGGTGTACGCGACGCTGCAGCAGCAGATCGGCTACGAGACGATCAAGGGCGACGCGAGCGTGGGCTGGGTGCGGCTGGGTGCGCTGGTGCTGGCGCTAGCGGCGCTGGCGGCGCTGCTGATCAACCGCCGGCTGCCCACCTAGCTTTCCCGCGCCGAGTGTCGCCTCGATTTCGCCGAGCGTGAAGCCACGGCGAAAATTCGGGCCGGATTTCGCCGTAGCTTCACGTTCGGCAGCCCGGCCAGCCGATTTCGGGCGCGCCGCAGCGAGACGCTAAGTTGGCCGGGTGACTGACACAGCCACTGAGAAGGCCACCGAGATCGCCGCCCAGGGCGGCAAACCCCCATTCGTATCCCGTTCCGTGCTGGTGACGGGCGGAAACCGGGGGATCGGTCTGGCCATCGCGCAGCGGCTGGCCGCCGACGGCCACAAGGTGGCCATCACGCATCGCGGATCCGGGGCGCCCGAGGGTCTGTTCGGCGTGGAGTGCGACGTCACCGACAACGACGCCGTCGATCGCGCCTTCAAAGAGGTCGAGGAGCACCAGGGCGCGGTCGAGGTGCTGGTGTCCAACGCCGGCATCTCCAAGGACGCGTTCCTCATCCGGATGACCGAGGAGCGGTTCGAAGAGGTCATCAACACCAACCTCACCGGGGCGTTCCGGGTGACCCAGCGCGCGGCGCGCAGCATGCAGAAAAAGCGGTTCGGCCGGATCATCTACGTGGGCTCGGTCTCCGGCAGCTGGGGGATTGGCAACCAGTCCAACTATGCGGCCGCCAAGGCCGGGCTGATCGGCATGGCTCGCTCGATCTCCCGGGAATTGTCCAAGGCCGGCGTGACCGCGAATGTGGTTGCCCCGGGCTACATCGACACCGAGATGACCCGCGCGCTGGACGAGCGGATCCAGGCGGGTGCGCTCGAGTTCATCCCCGCGAAGCGCGTCGGCACCGCCGCCGAGGTCGCCGGGGTAGTCAGCTTCCTCGCGTCCGAGGACGCGAGCTACATCGCCGGCGCGGTCATTCCGGTCGACGGCGGCATGGGCATGGGCCACTGAGGCCCCAGATATAAGGACGGACATGACAGGACTGCTTGAAGGCAAACGGGTTCTCGTCTCCGGGATCATCACCGACTCGTCGATCGCGTTCCACATCGCAAAGGCGGCGCAGGAGGCCGGGGCGCAGTTGGTGCTGACCGGATTCGACCGGTTGCGGCTGATCCAGCGCATCGCCGACCGGCTTCCGGAGAAGGCCCCGCTGATCGAACTCGACGTGCAGAACCAGGAGCACTTGGACACCCTGGCCGAGCGGGTGACCGCCGAAATCGGCGAGGGCAACAAGCTCGACGGTGTCGTGCATTCGATCGGGTTCATGCCGCAGACCGGGATGGGCATCAACCCGTTCTTCGACGCGCCCTACGAGGATGTCTCCAAGGGCATCCACATCTCCGCGTATTCGTATGCTTCGCTGGCCAAGGCGCTGCTGCCGATCATGAACCCCGGCGGCTCCATCGTCGGTATGGACTTCGACCCGACCCGGGCGATGCCGGCCTATAACTGGATGACCGTGGCCAAGAGCGCGCTGGAATCGGTCAACCGGTTCGTGGCGCGCGAGGCCGGCAAGTTCGGTGTGCGGTCCAATCTCGTTGCCGCGGGCCCGATCCGAACGCTCGCGATGAGCGCGATCGTGGGTGGAGCGCTCGGCGAGGAGGCCGGCGCCCAGATGCAGCTGCTGGAAGAGGGCTGGGACCAGCGCGCACCGATCGGCTGGAACATGAAGGATCCGACGCCGGTCGCCAAGACGGTCTGCGCGGTGCTCTCCGAGTGGCTGCCGGCGACCACCGGAACCATCATCTACGCCGATGGCGGCGCTAGCACCCAATTGCTCTAGACGGCAATGGAATTCGACGCGGTCCTGCTGCTGTCGTTCGGCGGACCGGAGGGGCCGGAGCAGGTCCGGCCGTTTTTGGAGAATGTCACCCGCGGCCGGGGCGTGCCGCCCGAGCGGCTGGACGACGTCGCCGAGCACTACCTGCATTTCGGCGGGGTATCGCCGATCAATGGCATCAACCGGGCGCTGATCGCGCAACTTCAGGCCGAACAGGACCTGCCGGTCTATTTCGGCAACCGCAACTGGGAACCCTACGTCGAAGAGTCCGTTGCGACGATGCGAGACAACGGTATTCGTCGTGCGGCGGTGTTCACCACGTCGGCGTGGAGCGGTTATTCCAGTTGCACGCAGTATGTGGAGGACATTGCCCGGGCCCGGCGGGTCACCGGCCCGGAGGCGCCCGAGTTGGTGAAGCTGCGGCCGTACTTCGACCATCCGCTTTTCGTCGAGATGTTCGCCGACGCCATCGCGGCGGCCGCCGACACGCTGCCCGATGGGTTACGCGGCGACGCTCGGCTGGTGTTCACCGCACATTCGGTCCCGGTGGCCGCCGACCAGCGCTGCGGCCCGCGGCTCTACAGCCGCCAAGTCGCCTACGCCGCAAGGCTGGTCGCGGCGGCCGCCGGATACGGCGACTACGACGTGGCGTGGCAGTCCCGATCGGGCCCGCCACAGGTGCCGTGGCTGGAACCCGATGTCGCAGACCATCTCACGACGCTCGCCACCGCGGGCACCGGGTCCGTCGTCGTCTGCCCGATCGGGTTCGTCTCCGATCACATCGAGGTGGTGTGGGACCTTGACCAGGAATTGCGAGCACAGGCCGAGGCGACGGGGATGGCGTTCGCCCGCGCCACGACCCCCAACGCCGATCGACGATTCGCCCGGCTGGCCGCGAGCTTGATCGACGAACTCCGGTTCGACCTTGCGCCGGCCCGGGTGAGTGGGCCCGAACCGGTGCCCGGCTGCCTCGCCAGCGTGAACGGCGAACCGTGCCGACCACCGCATTGCGTTGCGGCGGAATGCGGTTAGTCGTCCCAGGCCGAGTGCAGGATCGCGGTGACCGCGGCAATCCGCGCCGAACGCACCACCGCGGTCAGCGGCCGCAGCGCATCGCTGGCGACCCGAGCCTCCGACGACGACTGCGGGCCGGCGGCTCCGGGCGACCGGCTGAGCCCGGCGCTGACGGCGATGATCGCGTCGACGTGCGCCGCGTTCTCCAGCACCCGCAACGCGCGCGACGGCGCATGGTCCGGAATCCGGTGTTGCCGGGTGGATTCCAGCAGCTGCTCGACAAGCCCGCGCGGATCGTCGACGTCGGCCGCGGCGGATCCCAGGCCGATAGTGCCCAGTGCGTCGGCGGCCGAGCGCACGGCCGACCGCAACCCGTATTCGGCGTCGCCCAGCTCGTGATGGTCGAACACGGGTGCGCCGGGCAGCGAGTACACCGTCCACGACAGTGCGGAGAGTTCCGGAAAGTCCGGCTCATTGTCGACGGGATCGTCCTCGGCATCGCCGTAACGGAACTCGGGCACCAGGCCGACGGCTGTGGCGCGATCGTCCGGGTTGCTGATGATCACCGCCTCGCCCGCGGCCAGGGCGTCGTGCTCGAACTGCGTGCCCGCGGCCAGCCCGCGCACGTCGCCGGGCACCGGCAAAACCATGTTGATCGTTCCGCGCAACCCGCGTGGGGCAGCCGCCGACGTCGTCGGCCGGCCGACCGCGGCGCGCAGCGTCTGCAACAGCGAAACCGTCCCGGCATCGTGGACCTCGGGCCAGGGCAGCCCGGTGTGGCCCGCGGCCACGGCATCATACGCGCTAACCGATTGCTTTGGTGCCCATAGGGATAACGCGTCCAAAACGTCGTCGGGCGCGGCCCTGCCCGCGAGCCAGGCGTTGGCCCACAGGGACAGGGAAACACTCGGACACCACATGATCTCGCAGTGTAGTTGTTTGGCCCGGCGAAGGCCGATCACGCGTATTCTGGCCGCATGGCGGTCGCTGTGATCTGGCTAATATTCGCGCTGGTGCTGGCCGGTGCGGAGGCGCTCAGCGGCCATATGTTCTTGCTGATGCTCGGCGGCGGTGCGCTGGCCGCGTCGGCAACCAGCTGGCTTACGGATGCGCCGCTCTGGGTCGACGGGGCGGTGTTTTTGATCGTGTCCGTGCTACTGCTCGCGCTGGTGCGACCGGCGCTGCGGCGGCGGCTGACACCCCCGGAGACACTGCCGACGGGCATCAAGGCGCTGGAGGGCAAAAGCGCGCTGGTGCTCGATCGGATTGCCCGCGACGAGGGCCGGGTGAAACTCGACGGCCAGGTTTGGACGGCTCGTCCTCTCAACGACGATGATGTCTACGAACCGGGTGAGTCGGTCACCGTCACGCACATCGAAGGCGCTACGGCGGTGGTTTTCAGACGCGTGTAGTCCCTCGGCATAGACGCTGCGAGAAACGCTGCGAGAGAAAGGAACTCCGGTGCAAGGTGGTGCGGTAGCTGGTTTGGTGTTGCTGGCCGTCCTGGTGATTTTTGCGATCATCGTGGTGGCCAAGTCGGTTGCGTTGATACCGCAGGCCGAAGCCGCGGTGATCGAACGGCTGGGTCGGTACAGCCGCACGGTCAGCGGACAGCTGACGTTGTTGGTGCCGTTCATCGACCGCGTCCGGGCGCGCGTGGACCTGCGCGAGCGGGTGGTGTCGTTCCCGCCGCAGCCGGTGATCACCGAGGACAACCTGACGTTGAACATCGACACCGTGGTCTACTTCCAGGTCACCGTGCCGCAGGCGGCGGTCTACGAGATCAGCAACTACATCGTCGGGGTCGAACAGCTCACCACGACCACGCTGCGCAACGTCGTCGGCGGCATGACGCTGGAGCAAACGCTGACCTCGCGCGATCAGATCAACGCCCAGCTGCGCGGCGTACTCGACGAGGCGACCGGCCGCTGGGGCCTGCGGGTGGCCCGGGTCGAGCTGCGCAGTATCGACCCGCCGCCGTCGATTCAGGCCTCGATGGAAAAGCAGATGAAGGCCGACCGGGAGAAGCGGGCGATGATCCTGACCGCCGAGGGCATGCGCGAGTCGTCGATCAAGGAAGCGGAGGGCGCCAAGCAGGCCCAGATCCTGGCGGCCGAGGGCGCCAAGCAGGCCGCGATCCTGGCCGCCGAGGCCGAACGGCAGTCCCGGATGTTGCGCGCCCAGGGCGAGCGCGCCGCGGCCTACCTGCAGGCGCAGGGGCAGGCCAAGGCCATCGAGAAGACGTTCGCCGCGATCAAGGCCGGCCGGCCCACCCCGGAGATGCTGGCCTACCAGTACCTGCAGACGCTGCCGAAAATGGCGCAGGGCAGCGCCAACAAGGTGTGGGTGGTGCCCAGCGATTTCAGCGCGGCGCTGCAGGGATTCACCAGGCTGCTGGGCACGCCGGGTCAGGACGGGGTGTTCCGGTTCGAGCCGTCGCCGGTCGACGACACACCCAAGCACGCGTCCGACGACGACGCCGACGTCGCCGACTGGTTCTCGACCGACACCGACCCGGCCATCGCCCAGGCGGTCGCCAAGGCCGAGGCGATAGCCCGCCAGCCCGTGGACGGCCAACCGGGCGCGGCACCGCCGGAGTTGACTCAATAGGATTGGCGGACGGGCGCTTTGGCTTCGCCGAACACCTAATCCAGACGCAACTCGACCATCGGCAGCGGCGTGTCGGTGTCGGTGATCCGCTCGCCGAGCGTGTCTTCGAGCACGGGCCGGAATCGCTCCCACGAACGCGGATGCCGGCCGCGGTAGGCCGCAAGCATTCGGTCGGCCTCGGCTTGGTCGAGGACTCGTGCGGTGGCGCGCCTCGGCGCACGGCTCCCGACGTATACCCGGACCCGCGGGTTGGCCGCAATGTTGCTGAACCACTGCGCTTTTCGGCCGAATCCGGAAGCGACGACGTAGACGTCGGCGGACGGGTGATCGACCACCTCCAACACGGCGTAGCGCGGCACACCGGACTTGCGGCCGATGTGTTCGAGCATCAGGATGCGCGAGCCGAACAGCGCGCCCGCCCGGGCCCGATACATCCAGACCGGTGCGCGCATGAGCCGCCGCGAACGCAGCAGCCGGGCGCCGGTGCGGGCCAACAGGGATCGGGAAGACGGTTCGGGCATCTTTCCATCCTTCCAGCCCGCGCCGACGGCGTAGGCGCCGCGAGTTTCGGGTATGGACACCCACGATGAACCGGAAAGCGGGTCACCGCCCGACCTGGACGCGCGACGACGTCCGCGTCGCCGATAGGCGCGCGACGCATCGCTCGATCCAGGGCACGGCGATCGGCAACTTCATGGAGGCGTACGACTTCACCCTCTTCAGCCTGGTCGCCACCCTGCTCGCCGAGACGTTCTATCCCGGGGAAAACTCCGGCGCGGGCAACTTGATCGCCACCTTCGGCACGATGACGGCGGGATTCGTCGTTCGGCCCCTCGGCGGGTTCATCTTCGGCCCGCTCGGCGACCGCATCGGGCGCAAGCCGGTCTTGGTGATGACGATCTCGCTGATGGCCGTGTGCGGGGCCGCCACCGGCGTACTGCCCGGCTTCCACACGATCGGAATCTGGGCGCCCATCCTGCTCACGGTCATTCGTATCGGTCAGGGCCTGTCGTCGGGCGGGGAGTACGCGGGCGCCATGACCTTCATCGCCGAACACGCCCCGGATCACAAACGGGGCATGCTGGCCGGATTCCTGCCGGTCGGCACGCTCGCCGGCTTCGTCGTGGGCGCCACGCTGGTCACCGGGCTGCAGACCGTGCTGCCGAGCGCCGACATGCTGACCTGGGGCTGGCGCATACCGTTTCTCCTGGCGGCGCCGCTCGGCCTGATCGCGGTGTACCTGCGCTCGCGGATCGACGAGTCGCCCGGATACGAGAAGGTGCACAAGGTTGCGTTGCCCATCTCCGTGCGCACCCAATTCGTGCTGACCGTCGTGCGGCAGTGGAAGGGGCTGCTGATCTGCCTTGGGGTGGAGCTCGCGGTCACCGACACCAGCTACATGGTCAGCGGGTACGTGCCGACCTACCTGAAGAAGACCGCCGGCGTGGGGGACACCGCCGCCCTGGTGATGGTCCTGGTGGTGCTGGCCGTCCTGACGATCGGGGTGCTGCTCGTCGCGATGCTGTCGGACCGCATCGGCGTCAAACCGCTGATGTGGACGGGATGTGGCCTGCTCATGGCGGTCTCGTTGCCGGCCTTCACGCTGATGCGGTTCGGCGGGGACTATCCGGCGAAGTTCGCCGGCGTCGCACTCGTCGGCCTGCCCATGCTGTTCCTGAGCAGCCTCGAGCCGGCGATCCTGCCCGCGCTGTTTCCCACCCACGTGCGCTACGGCGCGGTGTCGATCGGATTCAACATCGCGGTGTCCGCCTTCGGCGGCACCACCCCGCTGCTCGCCCAGACCCTCGTCGCTGGGACCGGCAACCCGATGATGCCGGCGTACATGCTGATGTTCGCCGGTCTCGTGGGCGCCGTCACCCTGATCTTCACTCCGGAAGTGGCCGGCAAACCGCTGCTGGGCTCCGGGCCATCGGTGGACCCCGACGAGTTTCGCGACCTCGTCGGATCGCCGCGTCCGGAATAGCGGCACTACGCGTGCGGCAGCGGCGGCATGGGCGGCGCGGGGACGACCGCGGGCGCGGTGCTCGACACCGACGGAGCGGGATACACGCAACCGGGCCCGTTCGACGACAGCGGCGGCGGATACGGCGGCGGCGGCAGCTGCACCCGGACCGTCCAGACCAACCCGGTTATCGCGAAGACGGCGATCGCACCGATCACCAATCCGACCAGCCCGGCGCCGATCACCGCCGCGGAGGAAAACCGCCGTGCCGGCGCGTAATTCGTGTTCTCGGAGGTCATCTGGCTCCTCGTATCGTTGGTTAGCCGATCGTCAGTGTGCCGCGGCCGGTGGGGAGGTCACCGCGGTGAGGTTCCACGTGTCGAGCCACGGCTGCACCAGCTCGGCGACGGAGAATTTGGCCGGGGCCGAGCACCCGGCGTCGGGCTTGGCGGGATTGAAACCCCGGATGTCGATGCCGACCGCGGCGGCGGTGCCGTCGCTTTGCACGAGATAGACGGGGCCGCCCGAATCGCCGCATTGGCCTGGCGCCGCAAACGTGACCTTGCTGTCGGTGAGATCCAGGACCTGCCCGCAGATGGCTTCCCCGGTGCTCATGCCGAACTTGCACACGTGCTGGCCGAATTGCAGTTCGCGCGCGACGCCGGAAACGGGCAGCGAGCCGGCGATAGCCGAGGCCTGCGGCACGACGTCACCGTCGAGCACGATCAGCCCGATGTCGTGTTCTTCGCTGCGAACTCCCTCGCTGACCGTCCGCGCGAACACGCCAAACGTCGTGTACGGGAGGATGCCCGCGAGGTTCACCACCACCTTGCTGGGTTGGCCGGGCCTGTTGCAGTGACCGGCGGTGAGAACGCCGGTCTGACCCACCGCGGTGCGCACCAAAAACCCTGCGGTGCAACCCATTCCGCCCGAACCGTCGGCGTACTCGACGTAAATGCCCACACCGGGGCCGATCGCACTTGCCGCGGGCAAGGCGATGGGCGATAGGGCGGGCGACGGGGGCGCTTGGGTCGGGTCGGCGGGCCTGGGCAGCAGGCACACGGCCGCCACCAGTGCGGCGGAGCTGAACAGGATGGCCAGCGTCAGCAGCGAGGTATGCATTCTCGGACGCCGCGGCTTGATCCGATTGACGACGGGCAGGGCTGCGCCCGTCACGACACCACGGCCCCCCGGCTCGCGAGCTCGCGAACCCTCACCATCCTGTAGATCTTTCAGGCAACGGGCGGCACGTTCAATAGCGCCGGTGGGTCAGCTGACGATGGCCGGCTCGGCGGCGGGCTCGTCGTGCGGCGCGCGCCGCGCAGCGCGGCGGTGGTGCCGGCGAAAGTGGCGTATCTCGACGACCAGCCCGGTCAGCCCCAAAGCACCCGTGCACACCGAAACCAGGTACAGCAGCGAGCTGGGGTGACCGGCGAGCGCGTCGCCGAGGATCACCACGGCGGTGGTGCCGGGCAGCAGGCCGCCCAGCGTGGCCAGCGTGTAGGGCAGTACCCGCACGGCGGACGCGCCTGCGGCGTAGTTGATCGCCGAAAACGGTACGGCCGGAATCAGCCGCAACGACAGGACGGCCAGCCAGCCCCGCTGCCGCAGCCGCGCGTCCACAGTGTCGATCGAACGGTGGCGCACCAGGCGGTTCAGCCGCCAGCCGGCCGCGCGCACCAGATAGAGCGCGATCACCGCGCTGCAGGTGCTGGCGACCACCGCGATCAGCACCCCCAGCACCGGGCCGAACAGCAGCCCCGCGGCCAGGGTGAAGGCCGTGCGGGGGACCGGCACGACGGTGGCCACGATGTGCGCGAGCAGGAACGCCAATGGGAACCAGGGGCCCACCGATTCCGCCCAATCACGCATCTGCACCGGCGAAGGCAGCGGAAGCCAGGTGGCCGCCGCGGCCAGCACTGTGATACCGACCACTGTCGCCACCACCCGCGGCCGGGACAGCTGGCGGGCCGTGGCGCCGATCGCGCAGCCGAGATCTCGCAGCGTATCGGTGATTTTGCCGGTGGCGGGGGCCGTCACGCGTCGTAAGGTTACGGGGCCGAGGTAAATAACTCGTTTCCCGTAGCTGGCGTTTCGCCCCCGGCAGGCCCGGATCGCCGCGCCTCACCGTTTTTTCGCGACGGGGGCAATCAATTAGCCTCATTAGTAAGTGACGTTTCTTCAGGCAAACCGAAGCAATGTTGCCAATTGCTGCGAAAACAGGAGCAGTCGGTGTCCATTGATGTACCCGAGCTCGCGGAGCTGGAACAGGTTCGCGAGCGCTGGCGCGGCGCGGTTGCCGGCGTGCTGTCCAAGAGCACCCGGCGCGACCCCACCGAGTTGGGGGACCAGCCCGAGCACCTGCTGGATGCCGCGACCTACGACGGGTTTGCCGTTCGGCCCCTCTATACCGCGTTCGACGAGTTGCCCGAGCCGCCGCTGCCCGGCGAGTGGCCCTACGTGCGCGGCGCGGACGCATTGCGTGACGTCACGTCCGGCTGGAAGGTCGCCGAGGTCTTTCCCGCCGCCGGGACCGCCGCCGGTGATGCGAACGCGGCGGTGCTGGCCGCGCTCACCGATGGCGTCAGCGCGCTGCTGATCCGGGTGGGCGAGTCGGGCGTGGCGGCGAACCAGCTCGAGGGCCTGCTGGCGGGCGTGTACCTGAACCTGGCCCCGGTGATCCTCGATGCGGGGGCAGACTTCTCGGCGGCCAGCGACGTCGTCCTGGCCATGATCGCCGGCCTGGAACCCGAGAACCGCGCCACCCTGTCGGTCGACCTGGGGGCCGACCCGCTGACGGCGGAGCTGAGTGACCGTCCCACGCCCGCGACCGCCGAGGTCGTCGCCGTCGCCTCGCGAGCCTCCCGCGAGCCGGGGGTGCGCGCGATCACCGTCGACGGGCCCGCGTTCCACAATCTCGGCGCCAATGCGAGCTGGGAGCTTGCCGGCAGCGTCGCGGCCGGCGTGGCCTACCTTCGGGTGCTCACCGAATCCGGCATACCGGTCGACGAGTCGCTGGGGCAGATCAGCTTCCGGCTGGCCGCCGACGACGACCAGTTCATGACCCTCGCCAAGATGCGGGCGTTCCGTCAGCTGTGGGCGCGGGTCGCCGAGGTCGTCGGCAGTCCCGACGGCGGGGCGACGGTCGTGCACGCGGAGACGTCGCTGCCGATGATGACGCAGCGCGACCCGTGGGTGAACATGCTGCGCTGCACGCTGGCCGCCTTCGGAGCGGGCGTCGGCGGCGCCGACACGGTGCTCGTCTTCCCGTTCGACGTGGCGGTCCCGGGTGGCTTTCCCGGTACGGCGGCGAGCTTTTCGCGCCGGATCGCCCGCAACACCCAGCTGCTGCTCCTGGAGGAGTCACACGTCGGGCGGGTGCTCGACCCGGCCGGCGGTTCGTGGTTCGTCGAGGACCTCACCGAGCAGCTGGCCCGGCAGGCCTGGGAGCACTTCCAGGCCATCGAGGCGCGCGGCGGATTCGCCGACGCCCGCGGCTACGTCGCCGATCAGATCGCCGACATCGCCGCACGACGCGCCGACGACATCGCGCATCGCCGCACCGCGATCACCGGCGTCAACGAATTCCCCAACCTCGCGGAACCGCCTCTGAAACAAGGTGAGCCGCAAGGTGATTCGTCGGTCGCGCTGCGCGCCGCCGGCAACGTTCAGCGCTACGCCGCCGCATTCGAGGCGCTGCGCGACCGCTCGGACAGCTACCTCGCCCGCACGGGTGCGCGACCGCGCGCGTTGCTGCTGCCGCTGGGCCCCCTGGCCGAGCACAACGTCCGGGCCACGTTTGCGTCAAACCTGTTGGCCTCGGGTGGTATCGAGGCGGTCAACCCGGGAACCGTTGACGCCGCCGGTGTCGCCGCCGCCGTCGCCGATGCCGGGTCGCCCAGCGTGGCGGTGCTGTGCGGCACCGACAAGCGGTACGGCGAAGAGGCGGGCGGGGTTGTCGAGGCGGCCCGAAGCGCCGGCGTGTCACGGATTTACCTCGCGGGACCCGAAAAGGCAGTGGGGGACCTCGACGACACCGGGGACCGGCCCGACGAGTTCCTGACCGCGAAAATCGATGCGGTCGAAGCCCTTTCGAATCTGCTCACCCGATTGGGAGCCTAGCCGCAATGACCACGAGCACCGCTGCGATCGGCAGCTTCTCCGACATCCCGCTGCACGGCGACCGCGATGTGCGGCCACCCACCGAAGCCGCGGTGGAATCCCACGTCGCCGCGACCGCGTCGGCGCAGGGATGCACACCCGACCAGCTGGCCTGGCATACACCGGAAGGCATTGAGGTCAAGCCGGTCTACATCGCCGCCGACCGGGCCGCGGCGGCGGCCGAGGGCTACCCGCTGAACAGTTTCCCGGGCGAGCCGCCGTTTGTGCGGGGCCCGTATCCGACGATGTATGTCAACCAGCCCTGGACGATCCGCCAGTACGCCGGATTCTCCACCGCCGCGGATTCCAACGCGTTCTATCGTCGCAACCTCGCCGCCGGCCAGAAGGGCCTGTCGGTGGCCTTCGACCTGGCCACCCACCGCGGTTACGACTCCGACCACCCCCGCGTCCAGGGCGACGTCGGAATGGCCGGGGTGGCAATCGATTCCATCCTCGACATGCGGCAGCTGTTCGACGGCATCGACCTGTCGACGGTGTCGGTGTCGATGACGATGAACGGCGCGGTGCTGCCGATCCTGGCGCTGTACGTGGTGGCCGCCGAGGAGCAGGGGGTGCCGCCGGAGAAACTGGCCGGCACCATCCAGAACGACATCCTCAAAGAATTCATGGTGCGCAACACCTACATCTATCCGCCGAAGCCGTCGATGCGCATCATCTCCGACATCTTCGCCTACACCAGCGCCAAGATGCCGAAGTTCAACTCGATCTCGATCTCCGGCTACCACATCCAAGAAGCCGGAGCCACAGCCGATTTGGAGCTGGCCTACACCCTGGCCGACGGCGTCGACTACATCAAGGCGGGCCTGGACGCCGGGCTCGACATCGACAAGTTCGCCCCGCGGCTGTCCTTCTTCTGGGGCATCGGGATGAACTTCTTCATGGAGGTCGCCAAGCTGCGGGCCGGCCGGCTGCTGTGGAGCGAGCTGGTCGCCGGATTCGGCGCGAAAGACCCGAAATCGCTGTCGCTGCGCACCCATTCGCAGACCTCGGGTTGGTCGCTGACCGCGCAGGACGCCTTCAACAACGTCGCCCGCACCTGCATCGAGGCGATGGCCGCGACCCAGGGCCACACCCAGTCGCTGCACACCAACGCCCTGGACGAGGCCCTGGCGCTGCCCACCGACTTCTCGGCCCGCATCGCCCGCAACACCCAGCTGGTGTTGCAGCAGGAGTCGGGCACCACGCGGCCGATCGACCCGTGGGGCGGCTCGTATTACGTGGAGTGGCTGACCCATCAGCTCGCGCAGCGGGCCCGCGCGCACATCGCCGAGGTGGCCGAGCACGGCGGCATGGCCCAGGCGATCAGCGACGGCATCCCCAAGTTGCGCATCGAGGAGGCCGCCGCGCGCACCCAGGCCCGCATCGACTCGGGCATTCAGCCCGTGATCGGGGTCAACAAGTACCAGGTCGACGAGGACCAGGACATCGAGGTCCTCAAGGTCGAAAACAGCCGGGTTCGGGCCGAGCAGCTGGCCAAACTGCAGGAGCTGCGCGCGAGCCGGGATCAGTCGGCGGTCGACGCGGCCCTGGCCGAGCTGTCCCGCGCCGCCGCGGCCCACGGTCGCGCCGGTGATGATGGCCTGGGCAATAATCTGCTGGCACTGGCCATCGACGCGGCCCGGGCCAAGGCCACCGTGGGCGAGATCTCCGACGCGCTGGAGCGCGTCTACGGGCGCCACCAGGCTGAGATCCGTACGATCGCCGGGGTCTACCGCGACGAAGCCGGAGGAGGTGACAGCATCACCCCGCTTTCCAAGGCGACCGAACTCGTCGAGAAGTTCGCGGAGGCCGACGGTCGCCGGCCCCGAATCCTGGTGGCCAAGATGGGCCAGGACGGCCACGACCGCGGCCAGAAGGTGATCGCGACGGCGTTCGCCGACATCGGGTTCGACGTGGACGTCGGATCGCTGTTCTCCACCCCCGAAGAGGTAGCCCGCCAGGCCGCCGACAACGACGTGCATGTCATCGGGGTGTCATCGCTGGCCGCCGGGCATTCGACGTTGGTGCCGGCGCTGCGCGACGCGCTGGCCGAGGTGGGCCGGCCCGACATCATGATCGTGGTCGGGGGCGTCATTCCGCCGGGTGACTTCGACGAGCTGTACGCCGCCGGAGCCGCCGCCATCTTCCCGCCGGGAACGGTGATCTCCGAGGCGGCGATCGGCTTGCTGAACAAGCTCGCCGAGCGGTTGGGGTACACGCTCACCTAGATGGCACCCGACCCGGACAACAACGCCGACGACACCGTCGACGGGTTGGCGGCCGCCGTCCGCAGCGGCGATCGCGCCGCGCTGCCTCGGGCCATCACCCTGCTGGAGTCGACCCGTCCCGATCACCGTGACCAGGCGCAGCAGCTGTTGCTGACATTGCTGCCGGACTCCGGAAACGCCCATCGGGTCGGCATCACCGGGGTTCCGGGCGTGGGCAAGTCCACCACCATCGAGTCGCTGGGCATGCATCTGATCGATCAGGGGCACCGGGTGGCGGTGCTGGCGGTGGACCCCTCGTCGACCCGCACCGGCGGTTCGATCCTGGGCGATAAGACCCGGATGGCGCGGCTGGCCCAGCACGCCGACGCCTACATCCGGCCCTCGCCGACCTCCGGGACGCTGGGCGGGGTGGCAAAGGCCACCCGGGAGACCGTCGTGCTACTGGAAGCCGCCGGATTCGACGTGATCCTGATTGAAACCGTCGGCGTTGGGCAGTCCGAGGTGGCCGTGGCGAACATGGTCGACACGTTTGTCTTGTTGACCCTTGCGCGCGCCGGCGATCAACTGCAGGGCATCAAGAAGGGGGTACTCGAGCTGGCCGACGTCGTGGTGGTGAACAAGGCCGACGGCGAGCACCTGGCCGACGCGCGGATTGCCGCCCGGGAGCTTGCCGCGGCCATCAGGCTGATCTACCCGCGTGAAACACTTTGGCGCCCACCGGTTCTCACTATGAGCGCAATGCAGGGGACAGGCCTGACGGAACTGTGGGACACCGTCGAGCGTCATCGCCAGGTGCTCGCCGACGCCGGCGAATTCGAAGCTCGTCGCCGAGACCAGCAAGTCGACTGGACCTGGCAGATGGTCCGCGACACGGTGCTCGACCGGGTGCTGTCCAACCCCGCGGTGCGCAAGATCCGCGCCGACCTGGAGCGTCAGGTCAAGGCGGGGGAGTTGACGCCGGCCATGGCCGCGCAACGCATACTCGACGTTGCGTCCGGCTAACGGAAAGGCAACTAAGTCGCTGTTTGCCGTACGTAAAGTATGAAATCCAAGTAAATTTGACAGTGTGACAGTGCAGTCCCGGGTCGATCTCCGTGCGGTCCCTTCTCACGATTCCCGCGGCGCAGGGCATCGTGTGTCCGGCACGGCGGACCCAAATTTTTCGTGCGTCGTACGCGGCTTCGCGAGCACCTTCCCCGGACGCCGATTCGGCGGCGGGTCGCTGGCGGTCTACCTCGACGGCCAGCCCGTCGTCGACGTGTGGACGGGCTGGTCGGACCGGCGCGGCCGGCAGCCGTGGCAGGCCGATACCGCGCCGATGGTCTTCTCCGCGACCAAGGGCATGACGTCCACCGTCATCCACCGGCTCGCCGATCGCGGACTGATCGACTACGACGCTCCTGTCGCCGAGTACTGGCCGGAGTTCGGCGCCAACGGCAAGTCGTTCCTGACGGTGCGCGACGTGATGAGGCACCGGGCCGGGTTGTCCGGGTTGCGCGGCGCCACCCGAGATGACTTGCTGGATCACCTCGTGATGGAGGAACGGCTGGCGGCCGCGGCCCCGGGACGCTTTCTTGGCAAACCGGCATACCACGCGCTGACCTACGGCTGGCTGATGTCGGGGCTGGCGCGAGCGGTGACCGGAAAGGGCATGCGCGAGCTGATCCGCGAGGAGCTCGCCCAGCCGTTGGACACCGACGGCCTGCACCTGGGCCGGCCGCCCGCCGAGGCGCCGACCCGGGTCGCCGAGATCATCACGCCGCAGAACATGCCCGGCATTCCGGCCGTCAACTATGCGGTGGTCAAGCTCGGCACCCGACTGTCCGGGGGATTCCGCTCGATGTACTTCGACGGCCTCACGGCCGCCGTGAAAGGCGAGATTCCGCTGCTGGACGCCGAGATGCCGGCCGCCAACGGCGTGGCCACGGCCCGCGGCCTGGCGCGGATGTACGGTGCGATCGCCAACGGCGGCGAGATCGACGGCACCCGATTCCTCTCCCGCGAGTTGGTCGCCGGGCTGACCGGCCGCCGAAGTCTGCGGCGCGACCGAAACATTATGGTGCCGTTGTCATTTCACCTCGGCTACCACAGCGTGCCGTTCGGGAATGTGATGCCCGGCTTCGGCCACGTCGGGATGGGCGGCTCGCTGGGGTGGGCCGACCCGCAGAGCGGGGTGGCGTTCTCCTTCGTGCACAACCGGCTGCTGTCGCCTTTCCTGGTGCTGGACCACACCGGACTGGCCACGCTCGGCAATCTGATCCGGCGCGGCGTCGCGCTGGCGCGCAGAAACGGCTTCCGGCCGGTGACCGAGTTCGGTTCCCCGTTCGGTGAGCCGGAGCCCGTCGCCGGCTGACCCGGCGGGGCTGATTAGAAGGACGGCCTGCGGAACGGCGTCGTGTCGGCGTCGTCGCCGTGGAACTTCGGCCCAGGCCCAAGCAGTGTCCGCACCACCGGGCGCGGCGGGAGAGACCGAAGCATCTGGCTGGCCGGGCGCGGGCGGACCCGCTGCGGCCACCAGAACCACCGCCCGAGCAGCGCGGCGATCGACGGCGTCATGAACGACCGCACCACCAGGGTGTCAAACATCAAGCCCAGGCCGATGGTCGTGCCGACCTGCCCGATGATCCGCAGATCGCTGACCGCCATCGAGGCCATGGTGAAGGCGAACACCAGGCCGGCATTCGTCACGACCTTGCCGGTACCGCCCATCGCGCGGACGATGCCCGTGTTGATGCCGCCGAGTATTTCCTCTTTCATGCGGGATACCAACAGCAGGTTGTAGTCGGACCCGACCGCCAGCAGGACGATCACCGACATCGGCAGCACCATCCAGTGCAATTTGAAGCCCAGAACGTACTGCCAGATCAGCACCGAAAGCCCGAACGATGCCCCCAGCGAAACCGCCACCGTGCCCACGATGACCAGTGCGGCGATAAAACTTCGCGTGATGATGAGCATGATGATGAAAATCAGGCAGAGCGCGCCGATCCCGGCGATGTAGAGGTCGTACTTGGCACCGTCATGGAAGTCCTTGAAGGTCGACGCGGTGCCGGCGATGTAGATCTTGGAGTCCTCCAGGGGAGTGGTCTTGAGCGCCTCCTGGGCGGCCGTCCTGATCTGATCGATGCGCGCTATGCCCTCCGGCGTCGCCGGATCGCCCTTGTGCGAAATGATGAAGCGAGCCGCTTTCCCATCCGGGGACAGGAAGGACGTCATCGCGCGCTGGAAGTCCGCGTTCTGGAAAACCTCCGGGGGCAGATAGAAGGTGTCGTCGTTCTTCGACGCGTCGAAGGCCTGACCCATGGCGGTGGCGTTGTTGCCCGTTTCGTCTATCCCGTTGAGGGTGCCGGCCATGGTGCTATGCATCTTCAGGATCATCGCCCGCGCGTCCTCCGCCATCGCGATGAGCGGGGGGAATTGCTCCAGCAGCTGCGGCAACAGCGCGTCCAGCTGGTCAAGGTCTTTTACAACCTCGTCCATTTTGTCGCTGACCTCGTCGATCCCGTCGAGGGTGTCGAATATCGACCGCAGCGACCAGCAGATGGGGATGTCGTAACAGTGCTTTTCCCAGTAGAAGTAGCTTCGGAGCGGTCTAAAGAAATCCTCGAAATCGGCCGCGTGATCCCGCAACTCGTGCACAATTCCGGTCGTCTCTTTTGTCACGACGATCGAGTGGTGCGTGATGTCGGTGAGCTGCGCCTGCAACGCGTACAAACGCTTCATCGTCTCGATTTGTTGCGTCATCAGGTCGGCTTGCTTCAGCATGTCATCGGTGCGCAGCTGCATGTAATGCATGTTTTGCAGCTGACTCGCATTTTGCATGCTGAGCAGGAACGGTATCGAGGTATGTTCGATCGGCGTTCCCTCGGGCCGCGTGATGGCCTGCACACGAGAAATGCCCGGAACATGGAAGATCGCCTTGGCGAGCCTGTGCAGCACAAGGAAATCCGCCGGATTGCGCATGTCGTGGGTTGATTCGACCATCAGGATTTCGGGCATCATCCGGGACTGCGAAAAATGACGATCCGCGGCCGCATACCCAATATTCGCCGGAATGTCCTTGGGTATGTACAGCCGGTCGTTGTAACTCGTCTTGTAGCCCGGCAGGGTAACCAGGCCGACCAGCGCCACCGCTATCGTCGCGACGAGAATCGGGCCCGGCCAGCGGACGATCGCTGTGCCGACCCGGCGCCATCGACCGAATCCGATCCTGCGCTTGGGGTCGAACAGCCCGAACCCGCTGCCGACGGTCAGAACCGCCGGAACCAGGGTGAGCGCGACGGCGACCGCCACGACCATGCCCACCGCGCACGGCACGCCGATGGTCTGGAAGATGGGCATTCGGGTGAAGCTCAGGCACAGGACCGCCCCGGCGATCGTCAAACCGGAGGCCAGCACGACGGGAGCCACCCCGCGGTAGGTCGTGTAGTAGGCCGTTTCCGGATCCTCACCGGCCTGGCGTGCCTCGTGATATCGGCCGAAGAAGAAGATGCCGTAGTCGGTTCCCACGGCGATTCCGAGGGACACCAGCAGGTTGATGGCAAAGGTCGAGAGCGAAAGAAAATCGTAATGGCCGAGAAATGCGACGATCCCGCGTGCCGCCCCCAGTTCGACGCCGACCATTACCAGCAACAGGACCACGGTGATGATCGAGCGGTAGACGAGGAACAGCATCGCAAAAATCATCGCGATGGTGATTGCGGTGATCTTCAGAATGGATTTATTGCCGCTGTGCTGCATGTCCGTGACGAGCGCCGATGGGCCCGTCACGTAGACCCCCACACCGGGCGGCGGCGCTGTTCGGCCGACGATGTTGCGGACCGCGGCCACCGATTCCTGTCCCAGGGTCGTGCCCTGGTTGCCGGCCAGATTCAACTGCGCGTAGGCGGCCTTGGCGTCCGCACTCTGCGCGCCCGCCGCCGTGAGCCGATCTCCCCACAAGTCCTGCACGTGCTCGACATGCTTTGTGTCGCTGCGTAAGTCGCGAATCAGTTTGGCGTAGTAGGCGTGTGCGTCCTCACCGAGGGGCTTCTGCCCCTCCAGCACGACCATCGCGAAGCTGTCCGAATCGGATTCCTTGAAGTCCTTGCCCATGCGCTTCATCGCCAGCACCGACGGCGCGTCTTGAGGGCTCAGCGGTACCGAGTGCTCCTCTCCGACGTGCTCCAGCGATGGAATCGCCAGGGTGACAAGGAGAACCAGCCCGACCCAGGACAGGATGATGGGAATCGAAAGCCTGCGGATCGACCGCGCGAGGAACGGAACCTGCTGGCGTTCGGTGCTCATGGGCTCAACCGGGTAGTCCGCCACTTACCGCGGCTGTCTCAGCAGGGCGCGCACCAAGGGGCGCGACCCTTCCGGACGGAGCAGTGCGCTGGCGGGGCGGGGGCGTACTCGTTGAGGCCACCAGAACCAGCGTCCCAGCAGCGCGGCGGTGGCTGGCGTCATGAACGCGCGCACGATCAGCGTGTCGAACAGCAGACCCAGGCCGATCGTCGTACCGATCTGACCGATGATGACCAGGTCGCTGACGATCATCGACGCCATCGTGAACGCGAACACCAGGCCGGCGTTCGTCACGACCTTTCCGGTACCCCCCATGGCGCGAATGATGCCGGTCTTTATGCCTGCGCCCAATTCCTCTTGCATGCGGGCCACCAGCAGCAGGTTGTAGTCAGACCCCACCGCCAATAGGACCAGCACCGCCATGATCAGCACGAGCCAATGGATCTGTATGCCGATCAAGTACTGCCAGAGCAGCACAGCCAGCCCGAAGGATGCGCCCAGCGATAGCAATACCGTGCCCACGATGATCAGGGCGGCGATAAAGCTTCGCGTCATGATCAGCATGATGATGAAAATCAGGCATACCGCTGCGACGCCCGCGATCATGAGGTCGTATTTGGAGCCGAGCACAATGTCTTTCGTCATCGCGGCGGAGCCGGTCAGGTATATTTTGGCGTCTTCCAGGGGAGTGCCCTTGAGTGCCTCCTCGGCCGCGGTCTTTATTGCCTCGACCCGTTCGACGCCCTCGGGCGAAGCGGGGTCGGACCGTTGCGTAATGAGCATGCGGGCGGCCTTCCCGTCTGGCGACAGGAATATCTTCATGACCCGTTTGAAGTCTTCGTTCTTGAACGTTTCGGGAGCGATGTAGAAGGAGTCGTCGTTCTTGGAGGTGTCGAAAGCCTTCCCCATGGCCGTCGAGTTATTGTTCGCCTCGTCCATCGCGGTGAACATCCCGGACATGGTGCTGTGCATCGTTAACATCATGGTCCGCATGCTCTGCATGGTTTCGATCATCGGCGGGAACTGCGTAAGGATTTGGGGCATGATCACGTCTATCTGATCAAGATCCGCAACCAGATCCTTCAGCTTGTCGCTAAGCTCGTCGACGCCGTCGATGGTGTCAAACACCGATCGCAGAGAAAAGCAGATCGGAATGTCATAGCAGTGCTTTTCCCAGTAGAAATAACTGCGGATCGGTCGCCAGAAGTCCTCGAAATCCGATACATGGTCGCGCAATTCGTCGGTGATCGCCTGTATGTCGTGCGTTTCACCGACCATGTGATGAGTGGTGGCGACGAGTTGTTGCATAAGACCATACATGTGCTGCATGATGCCGATCATTTTCGTTAACTCGTCGGCCTGCACGAGCAGGTCGTTCATGCGTTCTTTCTGATACGGCAAGAGTTGTTGCTGCGCGGCGCCTTGCATGCTGATCATGAACGGGATCGATGTATGCGCGATCGGGGTGCCCTCGGGCCGGGTCAGGCTCTGCACTCGGGAAATTCCCGGAACCGCCAGAACGCCCTTGGCTAACTTATTCAATACCAACGCATCTGCCGAGTTTCGCAGGTCGTGGTCGGCCTCGATCATGAGGATCTCGGGCGACATCATTCGCGACTGAGGAAAATGTCGCTGCGCCGCCTGGAGCCCCAGCGCCGCCGGGATATCCTGCGGCATATAATTCATGTCGTTATAGCTTGGCTTGTAACCAGGCAACGTCAACAGCCCGATCAGTGCGACCGCTAGTGTCGCGATCAGAATGGGCGCGGGCCACCGGACGATCGCCGTGCCTATTCGCCGCCATCGGTGTTCCGAGATCCTTCGCTTGGGGTCGAACAAACCGAACCGGCCACCAACGTGGATTACCGCGGGAACGAGCGTGAGTGCGACCGCGACCGCGACGAGGACACCCAGCGCACAGGGAACGGCGAGAGCCTGGAAGGCGGGCAGCCGGGTGAACTTGAGGCAGAACATTGCCCCGGCGATGGTCAGACCCGAGGCTAGGACGATCTTGGCGACGCCGCGATATGTGGTGTAGTAGGCCGATACCCGGTCCTCGCCGGCCTGGCGTGCCTCGTGATATCGACCGAAGAAGAAGATGCCGTAGTCGGTTCCCGCCGCGATTCCGAGGGATACCAGCAGGTTGACGGCGAAGGTAGTGAGACCAATCAGCCCCTGGTCGCCGAGGAACGCGACGATTCCTCGCGCCACCTGCAGTTCTATCCCGACCATCACCAACAGGAGAACTACGGTGATAACTGAGCGGTAGACGAGGAGCAGTGTGGTGAAGATGACGGCCAGGCTCACCACCGTGATGAGGATGACCGTTCGGTTACCGCTGCTGCCCATGTCCGCGACGATCGCGGCCGGTCCGGTGACATACGCCTTGACTCCCGGCGGCGTCGGCGTCCGTGCCACGACGTCCTTGACGACTTGGAGCGAATCGTTCGCCAGGGTAGAGCCGGGAGTGCCGCTGAGGTCCAGCTGCACATACGTGGCCTTGCCGTCGGCGCTTTGGGCGGCGCCGGCGGTGAGGGGATCGCCCCAGAAATTCTGGATGTGCTGGATGCGTTTCGGATCGCTTTGCAGCTGACGAATTAGGCGGTCGTAGTAGGCATGAACATCGTCCCCGAGGGGTTGCTGGCCCTCCAGCACAATCATTGCCACACTGTTCGAATTGGTTTCCTTGAAGTCCTCACCCACGCGGACCATCGCCTTGAATGACGGTGCATCGGTGGGATTCAGCGATACTGAATGCTCTTTCTCGACCTTCTCCAACGAGGGGACCGCGACGCTGAGGACTACGGCGATTCCCACCCAAATGAAAATGACGGGCACTGAAAATCGGTGAATCATCCGCGCTGCGCGGGACTGCGCGGACCGCTCGTTGCGCGTGTCTTGGTCGATCATGCGGCCTTCAGCAGGCAGAAGGTGAACGCACTCGTTTCGTTTGTGATCTTCTCGGCCTTCATCACATTGTCGACAAAGATGCGGCAGCCGATGCTGTCACTATCGCCCTGCGCCATGACATTTCCGACGGCCGTTGCCGAGCTGATCGGGAACTCCAGCGACCATGGTAAGGGCGCTGCCTTGATGTGCTGGGGTTCACCGTTGACGTCGAAATAGCTGATGTCGGCCAGAGTCCCAGGCGCTCCAAAGACCTCGTACCTGACGTGCTTGGGGTTGAAAGGTTTGGCGTTGTCGACCCGGGTGTCGGAATAGGAGAGTCGTTTTTCATTCCCGAAGATGCCGTGTAGCCGCGAGACAGTGAAGCCTCCGGCAAGTACCACCGCGAGGATGACCAGCGGAACCCACAGACGCCTCATGACACTGAAAATCGAAAACCCCCGATCGCGACGACTCCCTTGAGATGCACCTAGCGCTGGAGGCCGGTGCGCGCCTCCCCAGTTAGCGGATGAGCGGCCGACTGGGTCGCTAGCGTCTGGGGGCCCAGGGTCAGCGAGATCGGACCGCGCTGGCGCAATGCCCTGCACACCGCGTTCCACCGCATCAACCTCCCACCAGTTTTCATGCTCGGCGCTCTAATCCGCCGAGCATGCAACTCAAGACCGACTGCGACACCTCGTTGACCGTACATCGAATGCGGTTGTCGTCGCAGGCTAACCGTGCGGCGGTCACCTCAAACGTGCAGCAACTCGGGAAGCGCAACCCGATCCTGACGAGTAAACCATGCGGGCAGGCCCCCATCTCGGCTCGTTCTCAACGCGATATTGGATCGTAATGCACACCATATTCGCGACGGCACTCGACCGACCCTGCACGTCGCCCGCAAATCACGTCATGTGTATCGGTGGCGTTGACCTGGTTGCTCGCAGGTAACAGCAACCGAAGTCGGCAGCATCTTGAGGTCATGACGGGAACTTTGCCCGAAACCGGGGACAGGCCCGGGCGACCGCCAGGTATGGTTTTCCAAGCGTGTATCGATGTCGGCTAGAGGGGTGGAGAACCACGCGATGAGCGTCAATCCGTTCGACGACGAGAGTGGCACTTTCTTCGTCTTGGTCAACGACGAGGAGCAACACAGCCTGTGGCCGGCGTTCGCCGATGTTCCAGCCGGCTGGCGAGTGGTCTACGGGGAGGCCGATCGCCCTGCGTGTCTGGACTACATCGAGCAGAACTGGCCGGATATCCGGCCCAAGAGCCTGCGCGACAGGCTGGCGGCGAGCGGGCCTGACGAGTAAGGCCCGCAGGAGGATTCGCCGCCGCGCGAGAACTTGGCGAGCCCAAGGTGCCCGGCGTACCTGGGTGGCGTTGGGTTGAGGATCGGCTACGGTTGTCCGGCGTCGATGGCTTTCTTGGCTTCCTGCGCCTGCGCCACCTGCTGGGCGGTGTAGCCGATGAACAGCGCCACGGCGCCGACTAGGACACTCACTCCGGCCAGCCATAGCAGGCCGTAGGTGTAGCCCTGGTCCAACGCATGCAGCTGGGCGGGGTTCATCAGCTTGACCGGCCCGGTCGTGCCGCCCAGCGCCAGCGTCCGTGACGTGACAGCGGCCTGGACGACGGCCAGCAGCACCGGGCCGCCAAGGACCATCAGCATGAGCGAGATCGCGGACGTGGGCCCGATCCGGTCTGACCCGACGCCGGCGATTACCGACAGGCCCAGCGGGACGTTGGCCAGGCCAATGCCGATACCGCCCACGATGAGCGGGATCACCAGATTCGGGAAGTACGGGATGCCGCGGTGCAGCGTCGTGCTGTACAGCATCGCCCCCACTAGCAGCACCCCGCCGGCGACCACCAGTACCCGCGGCGGGAACCGCGTCACCAGTTTTGACGACACGCCTACACCCACGCCGACAGCGAGGGCGAAGGGGATGAAGCCGATGCCGGCGCGCAGGGCGCTGTAGCCCATGATGTTCAGCGCATACAGCGTGACCAGCACGCTCACGCTGAACAGCACTCCGCCGGCGAGAAAGATGGTGGCGAAGGTGGCCAGCCGATTGCGGTCGAAGAACAAGTCAAACGGCACGATGGGGTTCGCGGCGCTGCGCTCCACCACAATGAAGGCCACGAAAGCACCCAGTGCCAGCACACCCGCACCGATCGTCGGGGCCGACAGCCAGCCCTTCTCCGGGCCCATTGAAAAGGCGACCACCGCAGCGATACAGGTCAACGTGGCCAGGCCCGCCCCGGTGACGTCGAGCTTCATCCGCTCCAACTGGGTTTCTCGCAGCGCGGTACGAGCCAGATAAATCACCAGCACCCCGATCGCCACGTTCAACACAAACACGAGACGCCATGCGAAATCGGCGAGTGCGCCCCCCACTACCAGGCTGAGCACCGAGCTGATGCTGCCCACCGCGCCCAGCACCGCCATCGCGGTGTTGCGTGTCGGCCCCTTCGGGAATGTGGTCGCGACCAGCGCCATAATGGTCGGCGCGATGGTCGCGCCGGCCACACCCTGCACCAGCCGGGCCGCAATGAGGGTGTCCCCGTTGCGGGCGATGCCGCACACCGCGGAGGTGACCGTGAACAGCGCGACCCCCGCGATGAAGGCCCGCTTGCGACCGATGGTGTCACCGATGCGACCGCCCACCAGCATCAACCCGCCAAAGGACAGCACGTAGGCGGTGAGCACCCAGCTGCGCTCAGCATCGGACAGGTTGAGCTCGTTCTGAATCCTCGGAAGCGCCGCGATCATGATGGTGCCGTTCATCATCGACATCAGCTGCATGCCGCCCAGGGCGACGATCGCGGCGATAAACCGACGCGACGGCATGGCCTCCGACTCGCTGCTCGTACGGCCTTGCGTCGTCGATTCGATGGGCATGGGGTCGCTCATTCCACCCGTTCTGTCATCTCGCGGATTCTGTCAGAGCTGCACTGTTGGAGCCGTCATAGCGGACGCTACCGCACTCCCGAATCGTTAACCGCAGAACGACCAGATAGGCATGCTCGTCCATCAGGTGAGCCCAGTCTTAAACGCCGACATACCCGTTCGCGATCAGCGCGTTCCAGTCCGACGCGCGGAGACGATTCGTTAGTCGATGTCGGCTGTCAGGTCGAACTCAGCCAGTGCGCGCGCAACGAGCTTACGCACAGCTGGCTTGGTGTTATCGCCGCCCGGTTGATAGGCCTCGACGGTGATGCCGACCTTGTCGCCGATGCGCCAGGACTGCACCGTCAATTGGCCGCCCGCGCGGTCAAGCCACTGCCGCGTCACGCCTTGCGCAATCACACGGATGAGGTGCAACGGATAGAGGTGAGCGCAGAGGGTTGCGTACTCGGCCTCGGTGCGGGCGAGGACGAAGACTACAACGCCCAAGTCGCGCAGATTGGAACAAAACACCGGCAGGTCCGGGTCGGCAAGTGCCGCGTCGGCGAGGCGTTTCAATGCCCGCTTCGGCGTGAAGGGAGCCAGCCAAGCTAGCTGCCGCTCGTCCTCGTCCGGCGTGTCTCGCAGGGTCGCCAGCGCCTGCTTGATGCCGGCGCGGGCGTCCCGCAGGTCGGTCGTTACCGGTGTCGGGTCGACGCTGACGCGCGCATACGACACGGCGAGCGCGCGCGTATCGCTCTCGGTGCGTTCGCTCATAGGTAGTAACAGGGTGACTGCGCCGTCACTGGCACGTTGGCGCCCAAGGAGCTGTCCGAGTTTCGCGGCCAACCCGGCGAGCAGCGTTTCACTGGTTCCGCCAAGAGCTTTCGCGCGGGCGTCCCATTCATCCACGTCGATGTGGGCCGTGATGACCGGCACGACGACAGTCTCGTCGTCGTCGATGCCTCCCGGGAGGGCGACCGGTCGCGGCGATGGTGATCCCGCAGCCTTGTGCCGCTGGCGACGGGCCAGCCTCGTGGCCGCGGCAAGCGCTCGCGCAGCCTCGGGCAGGTCGCGCGCTATCTGGCGGATGTCCTGCGCCATCGCGCGCGGTCGGGTGTTTGAGCGTGGGGGCGGGTAGCCAAGATCGCGCGATCGCTCCAGGACCGCCTCGGCGATCGTGAGCGCGAGCCCGAAGCCGTCGATGAGATAGTGCGAGGTTACGAGGCTAACGGCGGTCGAGCCGTCCGTGAGTGGGAGGACACCGATATGCCAGCCGGGACCCCGTTCCAAATCGATGGGCAGCTGTGAGCGTTCGTCGGACCAATCGCTGAGTTCTGCGCGCGGGCGAGCGCAGGGGGCGACGTCGATGTCCGCGGGTCCGCGATCTGAGACCCACCGATGACGGGCGAAGAGCGGCGAACGCTCGATGTGGCGGCCCAACAGCCCGTCGCCGAGAATGCGGTTGAAGTGCCTCACCCCATCGAGGTCGATCGCGTGTGGATAAACCCAGACGACCTGGACGACCACCTGCCGGCCGATGGCGCGATGTTGCGCAAACAAGGCGTGGTCCATGATCGCGAGCCGATTGTCCGGCCGCGCATCACCTTTGGATGTGCGCCCCCCGGAGGATGCACGTCCACGGCGCCGTATTCGTGTCGGCACTACTGAGCCTTCCCCGACACGGTGGGCGACACTGCGCCGTAAGGGAGGGCTCTGCTGGGGCCGAACCGATTCATCAGCTGAGAATAGCCGACGTTGTGATCGGATCGACGAACATCAATTTGCTGTGTTGAGCCGACCAGTGGTAGCTGCCACCAACAGTGCCAGCATTGACCAAGCCGCGGTATCGATTTCACCGGCCACAGCATTCGTCCGGATACATGCACGCCGGCATGAGGCTGGCGCAGCCAGCAAGATGCCGTATCGGAACGAAACCGCTTGGAAGCGAACGTTGTGACACGCCTCCGATTCGCCCTTGTTAGCCAAATCGCCTTGACGACAAGGTCATCCGGGCGCTCGCCCAAAAACTTTGCCATTTCAAGCCGGTAGCGCGGGCATCGGGGTTATACTGCCGAGCGGCTGACGTATCGGAGGGGAGGCCGCCGCCTTAATTTCGCAGAACGCGCACGGGGGAAGGCGAAGATCACGCGATGAAATTTGTGCTGGCAAGCTACGGAACTCGCGGCGATGTCGAGCCGGCCATCGCAGTCGGCCGCGAACTGGTGCATCGCGGGCACGAAGTACGCATGGCCGTCGCGCCCGACGCCGTCTCCTTCGTCGAGGCGGCTGAGCTTGCGGCAGTCGCTTACGGGCCGGACACTCAGGGCACAGTTCTGGAAGCACAGCGCAACGCAGCGACGTTTTTGCCACTCAAATTCTGGAGGATCCGGAGCCACCTCAGGTTGTGGCGCGAAGTGCTGGCACTCGGTGCGCAGCACTGGATGGAAATGGGCACGACGCTAGTGTCGCTGACGGACGGCGCCGATCTATTAATAACTGGTCCGGGTTTCGAGGACGTCGCCGCCAACGTTGCGGAGTACTACAACATTCCGCTGGCCACGCTGCACTACTTCCCGGTGCGGGCCAACGGCCAGCTCCTGTCCTTCCTGCCCGCTCCACTGATCCGCTCCGCAATGACCGTGTTGGAGTGGCTGGGTTGGCGCTGGGGCAAAAAGCTTGTGGACGCGCAGCGCCGAGAACTGGGATTACCCAAGACGCGAGTCCCCTTGCCGCGACGGATCGCCGAACGCGGATCACTGGAAATACAGGCCTACGACGAGTTTTGGTTTCCCGGGCTGGCGTCCGAATGGGCGAAACACAATGGCCGGCGACCCTTCGTCGGCGCGTTGACCATGGACTTGACAACGGATACCGACGACGAGGTCGCGTCGTGGATTGCCGCGGGGACACCCCCGATTTTCTTCGGGTTCGGCAGCACACACGTCGAATCTCCGGCAGAAACGCTCGCCATGATCGGCGCGGCCTGCGCGGAGTTAGGCGAGCGGGCCTTGGTTTGTGCCGGCTGGACTGACTTCAGCCACGTTCCCCATTTCGACCGCGTCAAGGTGGTGGGCGCGACTAATTACGCCGCGGCCTTCCCGGCATGCCGCGCGGTCGTGCACCACGGTGGCGCGGGCACCACCGCCGCCACCCTGCGCGCCGGGGTTCCCCTGCTGGCCCTCTGGACTGGGCCCGATCAGGCGATCTGGGGTGCTCGGGTCAAACGATTGAAGGTGGGCACCGCGCGGCGTTTTTCGAGCACTACTCGGGAAACGCTGGTCGCTGACCTGCGTACCATCCTCGCGCCGCAATACGTCACTCGGGCTCGCGAGTTCGCCAGCCGAATGAGCAAGCCCGCCGAAAGCGTCGCCGCCGCAGCCGATCTCATGGAAAAGTTCGCCCGCTTGCGGCGTGCCGGCTGATCGGGCGGCACCGGCTTGAGTTAGTGAAAGTGTCTGTTCTGCAAGGGATAATGAAATCGTCGGCTGCGGGCCCTCTGTGGTCTGCCGCTGCCCCATCCCAATTCTGTTGGGGCATAAGGAGGCAGGGTCCGGCATGACACCGCGGTGCACTGGCCTACTCATGTTGAGCGGCGATCGCCTCACACTCCCGGCCTTGTCGGCTGACGAGCCAGCCATCGCGGTCCGACCCACATGCGCAGGGCGGCGCACCGTCTTGCGGCCAATACCGGGGTCGAGGAACCGGAAACCCCTACAATGCAATCGATATGAGTGATTCAATGGGGCCGCGGATGCGCAACCGCTTGCCCGCCAACGTGTCAGTCATCGAAGTTAGAGATGTCGTGCGGCTGTGGCTGGTGGGACCTCGATTGTGGGAGCTGGTCCGGCTGCTGGCTTCCCATATCGCTCGGCGGTATCCCCGCCATCCGTATAGGGGGCGGCGCAGAATGTTAAAAGCGCTGGGGCCAGATCTTGCTGCAATGACCACGTGGTCGGCTGTGGACACCGAGCCTCACGGTGAGATGGCCGAAGCATTCAACCGCGCTCCGCGGGTCCATAAGTTGGCGCACTATTTGGCGATCTACGAGTCTGTAATCGACCGAACCCGTCCGATCCGGATGCTCGAGATTGGCGACTTCTATGGGGACTCGTTACAGATGTGGCAGGAGTACCTCCACCCCGACTCGCTCGTCGTCGGCGTTGACATCAACTCAAACTTGTTGAAAATCGCGGATTCACGAGGCATTCACGTCCGCTTCAGTGGCGAGCAGGGCGTTTCTTTCCTGAGTGCGGCGGCCGCGGAGTTCGGCCCGTTCGACGTCATTCGCGATGTTGGGAGTCATACGAGCTCTCATATGATTGATTGCTTCCGCCGCCTGTTCGCGAATGCGTTGAGCGACAGAGGCGTTTACATGGTCGAAGACGTTGATTGCGACTATTGGAAGTTCTATCGGGACAGCCGCGTTTCGTTTGTCGATTTCGTCAGGGCGTTGATCGATGTCATGCATGGCCATTACCAGGTCACCACCGGTGAAACCAACTTCCGGGTTGGTCACCCAGACCGACTACAGGCGGTTACGGTGCCGGCGATCACGCCGATGTTGGGCAGTATCGAGGTCTACGATTCTGTTGTCGTCGTGCGCCGCTCCACCCGGGATCTGGTGCGAAGCATCTACCGGTCCTGAGTACTTGCCTCAGCGCACGCGGCGCAGATACCCATCGGGTGCCACGGTGATCTGCAACTTGTGCGGGATCTTGCGGTCAATCTCGAACTCGGAGTGTGACTTTAGAAACTCCCAGACCGCCGTCTTCGGGTTATTGCCTCGACCCCACGGCCGGTCGGGGAACCTGTCGCCGACCATATCTTCGATGAGGGTGTCGAACACCACGCAATAGCTGTTCGGCGTCACTAGAGATGCGTAGGCGGACAATTCGGCGAGAACATGCTCATGCGTGTGGTTGCTGTCGAGGCAGACGAGCGTAGCATCGCTGCCGCTCGCCAGATTGTGAACCTGCTGAATCGTTTTCGGCTCAATGCTCGACCCTTCAATCATCGTTATGTAACGAGACAGCGGATGGGCCTCAATCGCCGCACGATTGTGGGGGCGTATCTCGATATCGACGCCGATGACGCGCCGGCTGGGCGCGTGAGCGTCGAGGGGAGTGCTGTTGGTGACGGCGTCACACCAGTCCAGCAGCGCAAGTATGGAAGCGCTAAAGATCAATGAACCCCCATGCGCGATTCCTGTCTCAACGATCACGCTGGGCTTGATCGTCCAGATCAACTCCTGGAGGCAGACGATGTCTTGCGGATATTGGATGATTGGCCGACCGAGCCACTCGAAGTTGTACGAGTAGCGACTCATCGCGCTTCGATCGATCCATTCCAAGGACAGGTGAGCGAGTTCTTGATCTTTGGCGAGAGCTTCCACGTTCTCGACCACGCTCTGCTGATGGTCTGTCTGCGGTCGTTCGGCCACGTACATTCCTCCTAGTGTGGTGCGATCTGGTGGCTGCTCGAGGTTCGATATTGCTCCGCCGCGCAATCAATCAGTGGGTGAGCGATCTGCTCGGCGACACAGCCGAGATCCGTTGCAGGACGAGCATTTACGTCAATCCAGCACCGCGTAGGAGATTTGTGGCGTAAACGGAAATCGCCGGATACGAAGATTCCGTATTCCTACCGATTCCAGCACGGCGAGGGTCTCGCCGGGCCAGTATTTCTGGTTGAGCTCATCGAAGGCGAGAACGGCCCCTTTCGGCATTCTTGGCAGGAACGTCTTGAGGGCCGCCAGGGTCGGTTCGAATAGGTCGAAGTCGAGGTAGAGAAGTGCCACCACGGTGTGCTTGTTGTCTTCGAGATAGGCGGGGATCGTTTCTTGGGCGTCACCCTTGACGAGTTGCACCCGCTCGATGTGCCCGAGCGGGCGGTTGAGATCGTAGATCGACACAGCATGGCGAATGTCGTCTTCGATGCCTTGAACCGCCAAGCCGCCGACCCTGGCGAAGGACAGGCTTGCGTCCACGGACGTTGCGTCTTGATCCGCGACGCTGGGAAAGCCGGCGAAGGTGTCGAACCCCACGATTCGTCGTGTGTGATTGTAGGGCTCGTAGATCGCCGAGAGTTGCGCCCACGTCATCAAGCCGCCCCCCATGAAAACACCGCACTCGATGATATGGCCATGGACGTCCACGATTTGCTGGAAGATCTCGTTCTTGGCCAGGAACATCGCCAGTGTTTGCCGTGGAACGAACTTCGTGAAGTTCTTCAGCTTGGCGAGCGTGTCGCCTTCGCCCGCGTTGAAGAATTCCTGGACCCTCTTCGCGTATTGCTCGTCCGCCGAAGTTTGCGTGCGCGCGTCGAGCATCGAAAAGCGGTTATCCATCACTCACCTTGCCTGTCTGAATTTCGGGAGAGGCCGCACGCGCAAGTGTGCGGCGCAGCCCTTCGCTTAGGGTGGTCGTCGGCCGCCAGCCCAGTTCCGCTTCCGTTGATGACCAGTCAAGGAAGACGTTCGCGATGTCGTCCATGATGTCGGTCTCTTCTATCGCCGCATGGCACTCGATTATCTCGCCGATTGTGCCGACGATTTCGCGCGGTTCATGAGACGAATCGCCGCCGAGATGGTAAATCGGGGTGTTGCTTCCCCTTTCGATGATGCTGGCAAGCCCGTTGACAGCGTCATCAACATAGAGAAGCTGCAGCCTGGGCAACCCGTTGCGATAGCGATGGGTCATGATCGGTCGTCCCTCTGTAAGGTGCCGATGTGCGAACTCTATCAAGCGCGGCCGCAAGCTTTTGGGGCCGAAAGTCGGAGAGATTCGGACGATAGTGGAATCGACCTCACCGTTGGCACGCGCATTCTGAACGAGGGCTTCCTCGAGGAATTTTGTTTCGCCGTATATGCCCCGAGGGCGCGCCGTCGTATTGACATCCGCAACCATCGAGCTCGACCTGTAGGCCGAGAACACCACCGCGCCCGAGGGCAAGTAGAGGTGGATTCCGAGCGATTTGCAGACGTCGAGAACGCCCCGCAGCATGGTCAGGCTTTGGCCCATGGCGTCGTTGTTCGTGTAGATGCGCGGGTAGGCGAGGTGAACGATCTTTCCGATCCCCTTGTCGCGGCAATACCGGTCGAGGTCGACGACGGGGCCCAGCAGGTCGACCGCGGCGCGCTCGGGCGCGACTACACGGTGTGACTTCGCGAGGCGATCGCGCAGGGCGGCGCCCAGAAAGCCGCCACCGCCGGTGACGAGGATGCCGTCGTGACGACCCGACGCGGACGGCTCGTGCAACGCCGAACGCAGCGAGTCGACCATCTCGAGCTTGATGGCCTGCTCGCCGGTTGCCGAAATGACTTGGGCCACCGCCGTATCCAGATCGAGACCGCGCCATTCGGCGAGAATCCCGGCTGCGATGGTATTGCTGCGCGACACCCCGAAATCGCAGACGACCACCACCGAGCCGCCGCGCCTGAGCTCCTCCACGCCCTCCCGGACCTTGCCGATCAGGTCATCAGCTGAGTTGCCGCGTTTGTCGACCATGGCTCTCGTATCAACGACGTGAAACGGTCGGTCGCGCGCCACATTGTCACCCGCGGCGGTCCCAAGCCGGTCCGCGACAATCCATCGGATCATTCGACCACCTCCGACAGCGGGACGGCGACCTCGCTCAAGCTTCGCAGGTACCAGCCTGGGGTGATGCCCAGCATGGACCTCGGCTCAAGTCCGAGCAGGCGTCGGATGTACCAATCGACCTCGTTGAAACCCGCGAGTGTCCTCAAGTAAGTGCTGGCGGAGAACCGGGCGTTGATTTCAAATGGGACGAAGGTACCGTCGGCGGCGATGCGCCCCTGAATGTTCAAGGGACCGGTGCTGCCGAGGCGCCGGGCGATCAGTTCGGCGGTCTCGCAGATGGCGGGATAGGTGTCGATCAGACCCTGGCTGTATCCGCTGGAGATGAGGAAGTCCGGGCCACGCATTGAGACGGATAGTTTGCTGTGAAACGCCCGCTTGAGGGCTATTGCCCCCGCGCAGCTGCCGTCGGGTAACGAGAGAACACCCACCGTGAACTCGCCTCCGTCCTCCGGCAGGTACTCCTGAATCAGCGGGGTCCGGCCGTTGTTGTGGAGGTAGGTGCAGTAGAGGCGTGCTTCTTCGCGGCTCCTAGCGAAGAATACGAACACGCTACCGCCGCTCGCGACCGCTGGTTTTACGATGCACGGCATTGGGAAGTCGCCGATATCGTTCCCCGGTTCGACGGTTCGCGTCCGGGGTGTTCTGACGCCGGCACTGGCAAGGATCTCGAAGCAGTTGCCCTTGTGGGCAAGGCGCTCGGTAAGCTGCGGATTGTTCTGCCCCAGTTGTATTCCGGCTCGCGCGAACAGCTCATGGTCGCTGCTGATGAGGACCGCGGGCTCGTCGCCTCCCGGGACGATGCAATCGACCTGCTCGCGGATGCAAAGGTCTAGCAGATTTCGGGCATAGCCCTCGCGATCGACGAGGAAGGTCGCAGCGAGGCGCAAGTCGTAGTGCCCGAACGCGAGTGGCGAAATATCGCATCCCAGAACGTCATAACCGCCGGCGTGGTGTAGCGCCTTGGCGATCTCTGTCCCAAGGGAAGCGCCCGCGATACCGGCGATCAGTACTCGCGGGCTCTTGTCATGCAATGGAAAGCTCCCGGACAACTTGCAGGATTCGGCACTGCTCAACCTCGGTGATGTCGTTGAAGCTGGGAATGTTGATCGCGCGGCTGGCGATATCGTTCGCCCACTTACCTCCTGACGATCCGGCAAACGGTGGGGTCGCAGACAGCGGATGAAAGAAGACCCGGGCATCGATATTCTCAGCCGCGAATGCCCGCGTAATGCGCTCAGATGTAAGCCTCGTCGACTCGTCGAACACAACTGTCGGCATCCAGAATCCGTTTCGCGTACCTGGCGGCTCAGGGTTCATCGATACCCGAGCCACACCGGCCACCCCATCGTTGTATGCGTGAAATATCTCGCGCTTTCGCGAGACTAGTGCATCGATCCGCTCCATTTGTGCGCAACCGATGGCGGCCTGAATGTTCGACATTTTGTACTTGAAACCGACCATATCCGGCCAGAACTGCTTCGTCTGACTGCGTGCGCGGCCGTGGTTGCTCAAAGTGAGAACTCTCTCGTAAAGGTCGTCGTCATTGGTAACGAACATGCCACCCTCACCGGTGGTGATCGTCTTCGAGCCGTGGAAGGAGAAGGCCCCAAAGCGCCCCATGCAGCCGGCGCGGTTTCCGCGGTATATCGAACCGATGGCCTCCGCCGCGTCCTCGATTACTGGGATACCGTGCCTCTGTCCTACTGTCAAGAGCCGGTCCATGTCGCAAACGTTGCCGTACAAGTGCACCGCGACAATGGCTTTGGTCCGTGGGGTGATAGCGGCTTCGGCGAGTTCCGGATCGATGCACCAACTGTCGGGCAGGATATCGACAAAGACAGGCCTCGCTCCGACGTGGACGACGGGCGCCGCCGTGGCGATCCAGTTGGTATCGGCCATGATGACCTCGTCGCCCGGACCGATTCCGAGCGCGGCCATGCCCATGTGCAGCGCGCCGGTGCAGCTCGACGTGGCGATCGCGTGTCTGACCCCCAGGTGCGCCTTGAAGGAATTCTCGAAGCGCTCGATGTATTCGTAGCAACGCTCGCCCCAGCCGTTTGCCGCGGCATCGGTGGCGTAGCGCACCTCGAGTTCGGTGATTGACGGCTTGGTGTAAGGGATTCGCGGCTTCATAGGACGCTCAATTCCGGAACCGCCGTCACGAAGCGTGTGCCGCTGTGGACGAGATCAGCCAATTGGGTCTGCACTTCGTGGGCGATGTTCCACGGCAATATGACGACATAGTCCGGCGGACTCTCGCGCAGTGCCTCAGGTGAGCGGATGGGAATGTGGCTTCCGGGCATGAACTTTCCTTGTTTGGACACCGCGGCGTCACAGACGTATGGCAGCAAGTCGGGCCTCACGCCCGCGTAGTTCAAGAACGTATTGCCTTTCGCCGCGGCACCGTAGCCAGCCACGCGCCGGCCGGCACGCTTTTGTTCGATCAGGAAGGCCAAGAGATCATCCTTCATACGGTCGGCACGCTTCTGGAACTCGGCGTAGGTCTCACGCCGGGCCACCCCGAACCGCTCCTCACGTGTTAGGACCGACTCAACGCGGTTGACAGAGGCGATCGCAGCACCAGTGTGGCAGCCGTACACACGCAGGCTGCCGCCGTGGGTCGGCAGCTCCTCCACATCCCACACACGCAATCCAGCCTCGGCAAAGATGCGTGCCACAGTCGTGAGCGACAGATACGAGAAGTGCTCATGATAGATGGTGTCGAACTGGGTCAGCTCGATCAACGGCATTAGATGTGGAAACTCCAATGTTACGGTGCCTTCGGGCTTGAGCGTGGTGGCCAATCCAACGGTGAAGTCGTTGATATCGGGCACGTGGGCGTACACGTTGTTGCCCACAATCAGATCCGCCCGACAGTTTTCATCGGCCAGCCGGCGCCCCAAGGCTTCGCCGAAGAATTCCCGCCTGACCGGGATGCCCAGCGCTTCGGCGGCCGCGGAGGTGCTCGCTGTCGGCTCGATACCCAGACAGGGAATGCCCGCTGCCACAAAGTTTTTCAATAGGTAGCCATCGTTGGAAGCCACTTCAATGACAAGGTTGTCGGGTCCGAGTCGCAGCCGCTCGGTAATCATGCGCACGTAGTCGGCCGCGTGACTGAGCCAACTTCTCGAGGTGCTGGAGAAGTAGGCGTAGTCGGCGCTGAACAGTTCCTCGGCGCGGGCATAGTCTTCCGTCTGCACCAACCAACACCGGTCACACACTTTTACCCGGAGCGGGTAATGCACCTCCGGGTTGGACAGATCGTCGGCGTGCAGATACGCATTGGACGGGGGAGCGAAGCCCAGGTCCACGAAATTCTGCTGCAGTGGTGTACCGCAGTGCCGGCACCTCATAATTCGACGCCGGTGAATTCGGCACCCAGTAGCGGATGCGAAAGGTCACGAGGCGAAAGGTCCTGTGGAGGCAACGGCCAGGCGATGCCGAGTCGCGGGTCGTCGTAACGTAGCCCGCTCTCGGCGGGTGGGTGGTAGAACGCAGTGTGCAGGTAGAGCAACTCGCTGTTGGGTTCCAAGGCTTGGAAGCCGTGGGCGAAGCCTTCCGGGATGACTAGCATCTGCGTTTCGTCTTGTGTCAGTTCCTGCGCGTGCCACTGCAGAAATGTGGGGGATCCCGCCCGCAGGTCGACCGCGACGTCCCAGACCCGGCCGTGAAGGCAGCGGACCATCTTCATTTCCGCATGCGGGGGGTGTTGAAAATGCATGCCACGTACGCCCCCGGCGTGGCTGGTTCTGGATTGGTTGATCTGCACGATCTGGCGGTCGCCCAGGACCGATCCAAGCTCTCTGGCGCAGAAGAGGCGAACGAACGCACCTCGGGCGTCGCCCTGCGGCACGGACCGCACGAGCTTGAGGTCGGGTATCGGGGTGCCGACGATCTTCATGCCGTCGCCCAAGCCAGGTCTGATGCCGCTGCATCGTTGATGTAAGCGTCCAGCTGGTCGGCACTTGGCACTTCGCCCAGCTCCAGCCACTGGCGATACCAGTCGGCCGTGTGGTGGACTGCTTTTTCGAGATTCCAGACTGGACGCCACCCCAGATGCATCTTTGCCTTGGCGGTGTCGAGTTGCAGCAAGCCCGCCTCGTGTGGCTGGGGAGTGGATGTTACCTGCCACCGGACCTGTGGCCAGGTCCGGGCAAGGCCGCCGAGTACCTGCTCAACCGAGCGGTTTCCTTCGCCATCCGGGCCGAAGTTCCAAGCATCGGCAGAAGTGGTATCACCCGCAAGGAGCCGCTGGCCTAATAGCAGATACCCACTGAGGCAATCGAGCACATGTTGCCAGGGGCGTGTTGCGTGCGGCGAGCGAATGACTAGCGGATCGCCCGCGACCAGAGAACGCACCACGTCGGGAATCAATCGGTCCTCGGACCAGTCGCCACCACCGATTACATTGCCGCCCCGGCCCGTTGCGAGCAGCGGGGCCGACGGCTGTTGCAGGAACGCCGAGCGGTAGCTCGCGGCCACCAACTCGGCGCTCGCCTTCGACGCGCTGTAGGGATCGTGGCCCCCGAGCCGGTCGCGCTCTCGGTAGGGCCAAGGCCATTCACGGTTCTCATAACACTTGTCGGTTGTGACTACTAACACGGCACGCACGCTTGGCGTCTGACGAGCGGCCTCGAGTAGATGCACCGTGCCCATCACATTGGTGGCCCATGTCGTTACTGGTTCGCGGTAGGAGCGACGGACCAACGGCTGGGCGGCCAAGTGGAAAACTATCTCCGGTCGTTCCGCGGTGAAGACCCTGCGTACTGCCGCTTCGTCACGAATGTCGATGCGAAGATCGTTGATTGGTAGCTTCAACAAGTCCCAATGGCTGGGCTCGGAAGACGGATCCAATGCAAGGCCGGTGAGATCGGAACCTAGTTGGTGCAGCCAGAGGCACAACCAGCTGCCTTTGAAGCCCGTGTGGCCGGTGACGAGGACCCGGCGTCCCCGATATGCGGTACCGAAAGCGTTCAGTGCCAGCATTTCCACGGTGCTTTGCCGCTACTCCACAGTTCTTCGAGCAGGTTCTTGTCTCGCAGCGTGTCCATAGGTTGCCAGAAGCCGGAGTGCTGGAATGCCATCATTTCGCCGTCGACGGCAAGACGGGTCAAGGGCGAACCCTCCCAAGAGGTCCCGTCGCCGTCGATGTAATCGAGCACCGCGGGGGACAGGACGAAAAATCCGCCGTTGATGAAACCGCCATCGCCGCGTGGTTTCTCTACAAAGTCTGTAACCCGGTCGCCCGTGCACTCGATGGCCCCATAGCGCCCCGGGGGTAGCACCGCGGTAACGGTGGCGTGGCGGCCATGTCGATGGTGGAATTCGATGCTCGCGCCAATGTTCACGTCGCTGAGCCCGTCACCGTAGGTGAAGCAAAAAGCCCCTTCATCCTCGAGGTAGGTCGCCACTCGCTTGAGGCGGCCCCCCGTCAGGGTGTCGTCACCGGTATCCACCAGCGTTACTCGCCAAGGTTCTGCGTGGCGCTCGTGCACCTCCATCCGGTTAACGGACATGTCGAAAGTTACGTCCGACATGTGCAGGAAGTAGTTTGCGAAGTATTCCTTGATGACGTAGCCCTTATAGCCACAGCAAACAATAAAATCATTAATACCGTGGTGGGAGTAAAGCTTCATGATATGCCATAGAATGGGCCGCCCGCCGATCTCCACCATAGGTTTTGGGCGGATGACGGTTTCCTCCCTGATGCGAGTACCCGCGCCACCGGCCAGCAATACGGCTTTCATGAGGCCCGGTTATGTTTGGGTTGATCCCAGCTCGACTTTTTCTTCGGCCGATCTGCCAACCCCTCTGAGTAACTCGAGTTAGCTTCTGCTAGGACGGTTATATGACCAAATATATCGGCTGGAATCTTGTTTGAATACTTTTCCATCAGGTGGCGAATGAGAAAATAGGACCCGAGTCTCTCGGAGAGAAATCCGATAGCTCGTATCTGATATATGTCATATGTTTTCAGGCGATTGCCATGTCGGGATATGAATTCTTTGCTAACGCGCTCGATTTTTGACAATGTATGTGATAACCATGGCGCCGGATAGATTCCAAATTCTACGCCCCCAGGAATGAAATGCTTTGCGGCCAACAATTCCTCTACAGAATCGGAATCTAGTACGCCCAGTTCGATAGCTAGCGACGTGTAGTCCAGGATATCCCTACGGTGATGGCACAACGTATAGTGTCCGATAATCGAGTTTTCAAAATACAGAGGCTGCGCGACCAGAAATTCAAGGCCGGCCCTGGGCGTAAATAGCGATAGCTCGGCCTCCTTTCCGGAGTTCCCAAGGCTCAAATCCCTCTGGTACAGTACCGTCGGTGTCCCCTCCGGTGAAGGAAGTATTCTCTTTCTGTAGGACGAGATTTCAATGAGCCGAGGAGAAGTGGCGAGTTTCTCGATTGCGATCGGCAAGACGGCCGTCCCTGCGGCGCCATATGCAATCGGTCTAGCATCGTGCCAAAATCGATCAAGCTGTCTTACGTGAAATGCAGAGTCGGATTGGAAATCTCCAAGTGAGATGCAATCGTCGTACCAACGCTCTGGCAACAACGGCTTCTTATGACTAATGCAGAACCTGTGAATCATGGAGTGGGTCAGCCCTCGGATGGTCGTCTATTCGAGACTTCGCACCCGCGGCTTCCTAGGGTGCGCGCCCGGAAATTCAGCAGTCCTCGGCCAACGATACTGTGAGCGTCTGCGGCTGCCACTGGGCGACGTTCTTTCGGTCGTCTAGGAGTTTCGTCCACCGTTCAGCACCATAGCGCACCAAAGGCAATTCGAGGACCAAATCGTTCATCACGCCGGCAACTCCAGCTCAGGCTTGGTCCGGGAGATCGAGGCGCGACTCGTCGAAATGCAGGGTGCGGCCGCCGCTGATCTTGGGAAAACTTCGTCTGCCTCTGGCGTGTCGGCTGATCGGACACCCGGCCTGCGCGTTAGCGAAAGTGCCTGTTCCGCAAGGGATTGTCGTGGGTCTATCGACCTGCGGGCTACGGTTGTTCGGCGTCGATGGCGTTCTTGAGTTGCTGCGCCTGCGCTACCTGCTCGGCGGTGTAGCCGATGAACAGCGCCACCACACCGACGAGGAGGCTTACCCCGGCCAGCCACAGCATGCCGTAGGTGTAGCCCTGGTCCAGCGCATGCAACTGGGCGGCGTTCATCGACTTCGCGGGCCCGTTGGTGCCGCCGAGAGACAGTGTGTGCGACGTGACGATGGCCTGGATGACGGTCATCACCACCGGCCCGCCGAGGATCAATAGCATGAGCGAGATCGCGGACGTGGGCCCGATCCGGTCTGACCCGACGTTGGCGATCACCGACAGCCCGAGCGGGAGGTTGGCCAGGCCCATACCGATACCGGCCACAACTAGCGGGATCACCAGGTGCGGGAAGTAGGAGATGCCGCGATGAAAGGTCGAGCCGTACAGCATCACGCCCACCAGCAGGGCGCCGCCGGCGATCACCAGTACCCGCGGCGGAAACCGCGTGACCAGTTTTGAGGATGCGATGGCGCCGACACCCGCCGCAAGGACGCATGGGATGAAGCCGATGCCGGCGCGCAGGGCGCTGTAGCCCATGATGTTCAGCGCATACAGGGTGACCAGCACCGTCAGGCTGAACAGCACTCCGCCGGCGAGAAAGATGGTGGCGAAGGTGGCCAGCCGATTGCGGTCGAAGAATAAGTCAAGCGGCACGATGGGGTTCGCGGCGCTGCGCTCCACCACAATGAAGGCCACGAAAGCACCCAGTGCCAGCACACCCGCACCGATCGTCGGGGCCGACAGCCAGCCCTTTTCCGGGCCCATCGAGACGGCGACCACCCCGGCGATGCAGGTCAACGTGGCCAGGCCCGCCCCGGTGACGTCGAGCTTCATCCGTTCGAGCAGGGTTTCGCGGAGCGCGGTGCGGGCAAGGTAAATCACCAGCAGTCCGATCGGCACGTTCACGATGAAGACGAGTCGCCACGCCACGTCGGCGAGTGCGCCGCCCACTACCAGGCTGAGCACCGAGCTGATGCTGCCCATCGCGCCCAGCACCGCCATCGCGGTGTTGCGTGTCGGCCCCTTCGGGAATGTGGTCGCCACCAGCGCGATAGTGGTCGGCGCGATGACCGCGCCGGCCACGCCCTCCAGCAGCCGGGCCGCAATGAGGGTGTCCCCGTTGCGGGCGATGCCGCACACCGCGGAGGTGACCGTGAACAGCGCGACCCCCGCGATGAAGGCCCGCTTGCGTCCGATGGTGTCACCGATGCGACCGCCCACCAGCATCAAGCCGCCATAGGCCAGCAAATAGGCGGTGAGCACCCAGCTGCGCTCCGCGTCGGACAAGTTGAGCTCGTTCTGGATCTTTGGAAGCGCCGCGATCGTGATGGTGCCGTTCATCAGTGACATGAGCTGCATGCCGCCCAGGGTGACAATTGCGGCGATAAACCGGCGAGACGGCAGGCTGGTCGGCAAGTCACTGCTCGGATGGCCTAGCGTGGTCGATTCGATGGGCATGGGGTCGCTCATTCCACCCGTTCTGTCGTCTCGTGGATTCCGTCAGCCCTGCATCGTTAGAGCCGTCATCGCGGGACGCTACCGCACTTTCTGAATCGTTAACCGCAGAACGACCAGATAGGCATGCTCGTGCGGTCCGAGCTCCTCACGCAACGACCACAGTACTTGGCCTGCTTGCGGATCGGTCATCACGCGATCATCTCCTTATGTTTGGCGTAGTGGGCTTCACTTGGTGATGCATCCGATACGAGTACTCCGCGGATTGCAGCGGCCTGTGGGCCATCGCCTCCATTGTCGCCGAGTTCGGTGTTGATGATCCGGTTGTCCTCAGTGCCTGCGGTCCACTCGTAACTACCGGCACCGGGCGTTCCCGGGGTGACGCGCCCGCGGTGCTGCCAGACGCGGCCGCGGCGTGTGTTCGCCGTGGGAACAGCGGATCCTTTCGGGCCTTTCCGATAACTAAGGCCCCGTACAAGGGTTTACTTATGGATAATCAGTATGTAACTCGCGCATTTCAATATATATTGGTATGTCAGCTCTAGGGGCGTGGCCGCTCCCCGCCCAAATGTCACCGAGCACGGAGGGCGTAGAAGCAGCTGTCGTTTCCCTGTGGTGTTCATTCCAGCGGCTATCGGAATCGGCCGCAAGCTGTTCGCCAGCGTCAGCTCGGGCAGAGCCGTGCTAGATGTCCGAAACCACCCGCGATTGCGTCCGACACCCAACAGCTGCTGGGACGAGACCCGCGGGCTGACACGCCAATGTAAGGACCGCAATTGATAGCCTTGCCCGCGCAGAATGGGACCGTGGCCCGCCCGGTCGTTCTGTTCGTGTTGGGCATGAACCGCTCGGGGACGACGGCGCTCACCCGACTTCTCTCGCTTTGCGGTGGCACGCTCCCGCCTGGGTTGGTGGGCGCTATGGCCGACAATCCACTTGGCTATTTCGAGCCGCGCAAAGCCAACTACCTCAACGAAGCAATCCTTTGTCGGCACGACAGCACCATGTTCGACCCCCTCCTGCACCTGCAGGAGGAAGGTGCGTTGGACGGCAAAGCGAAGGCGGCCTGTGTCGCCAAAATCGCGGCCTATCTTGATACGTTGCCCGCGTCGCCACTCGTGGTCATCAAGGACCCGCGGATAACCCTGCTGTCCGGCATGTGGTTCGACGCGGCGCGTCTCACCGGATTTGAAATCATGACCGTGATTGCCGTGCGCCACCCGCAGGAGGTCATCGCGTCGGTTGCGGCGCAGATTTCAGCCTCGCCGGCCCTCTCGAGTGCATTGTGGCTGAAATTCAACCTGCTCGCCGAGCGGAACACGCGCGGCATGCCGCGCGTGTTCGTCGAGTACGCCAACGTTCTCGATGACTGGCGCCGGGAAGTAAAGCGGATTTCCGCGGCGCTCGGCATCGATCTCGGCACGCGGGATGAGGGCGCAGTCGACGAGTTTCTCAAACCAGATCTGCGTCGCCAGCGCCACTGCGGCCCGGTAACGGAACCCTTCGGCACAGACTGGGTTTCCGCTGTCTATGAAACCCTGGGCGCGGCCGCGCGGGACGAGCCCTGGGATCATTCTGCGTTGGATCTCGCTTTCGAGGCATATCGGGCGAGCGCGCATGGCTTCCGAACGGTGTTCGAGGATTTCCACCGACTACAGAGGCTCAACCGACTCGTCCGGCCATCCATCTTTAAGCTGATCATGGAGGTCAGCGCCCTGGCTCACGGGCGCCGCGGTACTTGGGCGTAGCCGCCCGACTGACGTCGACACGATGATTGGTATGGCTCATCAGTCTGCAGTGCTGCGTTCAGAAAGTCCCGCGCTCGATTCCGGATTTCAGTTGGTAGCGCGGGTATTCGAGTTATGCTGCCGGGCGGCTGGGCTCAGTTGCGGGATGCTGCCGCTTTCATTTCGCAGAACGCGCACAATGACCGAAAGGCTAAGGTCCGCGATGAAATTCGTGCTTGCAGGCTATGGGGTGCGTGGCGATGTCGAGCCCTGCGCCGCCATCGGCCGTGAGCTGGTGCGCCGAGGACATGAAGTTCACTTGGCTGTCCCGCCCGACTTGGTTGGCTTCGCCGAGTCCAGTGGGCTTGCGGCGGTCGCTTGTGGGCCGAATGCGCGGAAGTGGCAGGACCTGCACCGAGACTTTGTGACGCGAGTAGTCCACAACTTCTGGAAAGTTGAGGATCTGATCAGGTTGGGACGCGAAGATTGGAAGCTGTTTGCCCAGTGCTGGGAGGAGACGAGCGCGACGCTGACATCGCTGGCGGACGGGGCCGACTTGCTGCTCAGCGCCCTGATCGGCGAGCAGCCCGCAGCCAATGTCGCGGAGTATTACGAAATTCCGTTCGCCACGCTGCATTACCTCCCGGTGCGTCCCAACGGCCGGCTCGTTCCGATGCTGCCGGCGTCGTTGGGCCGCTCCGCGATGGTGGTAAACGAGTGGCTGGATCGGCCGATGACGAAGAAGCTCGAGGACGCGCAACGTCGTGCACTTGGGTTACCCAAGGCCACAGGTCCCGCGGGCCGACGGATCGCCGAGCGTGGATCGCTAGAAATCCAGGCCTACGACGAGGCGTGTTTTCCTGGGCTGGCGGCCGAATGGGAGAAATGGAATGGCATGCGGCCCTTTGTCGGCGCGCTCACGATGGGGTTGTCGGCGGACGCCGATGGCGAAGCCGCGTCGTGGATTGCTGCGGGAACACCGCCGATTTTTTTCGGCTTTGGCAGCACGCTCGTCAAATCTCCCGCCGACACGCTGGCCATGATCAGTGCGGCCTGCGCGCAGTTAGGCGAGCGTGCGTTGGTTTGTGCGGGCTCAACTGATTTCAGCCACGCACCCCATTTCGAGCATGTCAAGGTGGTGGGCACCATCAACTATGCAGCCGCCTTTCCGGCCTGTCGCGCGGTCGTTCACCATGGCGGCGCGGGCACAACGGCCATAGGTCTGCGCGCCGGAGTCCCGACGCTGATCCTTTCGACGTGGGGCGACCAGACCCTCTGCGGAGCTGCGGTCAAACGATTGAAAGTGGGCGCCACTCGGCGTTTTTCGAGGACTACCCGCGAGTCGTTGGTCGCGGACCTGCGGACCATCCTCGCCTCGGACTATGTCGAGCGGGCCCGCGAAATCGCCACCCGGATGAGCCAACCCGGCGAAAGCGTTGCTGCCGCTGCCGATCTTTTGGAAGATTTTGCCCGCTTGCGGCGCGTTGCCTGATCGGTGACAGCGGGCCGGCGTCGGCTGGGATAACACGCCGTGGATACAGGACATGGCTGGGCGTCGCGGGACATTTCCGGGTGTGAGCTAGTGAAAGTGCTTGTTCTGCAAGGGAATAATGACCACAAGACCTTTGCGGTGTTGGGCCAGATCAACCGCCGGCGAGCGCGCGGTCGGCCAGCGCGCCGAGTACCGGTGCCAATGCCCTCGAGTACTCGACCGTCAGGTGATTTTGGTCAAAGTACACCAGGCTGTTGCCGATGATGACCGGACAGCGGCTAGTTGTGCAGAACAGATCGGTGAGGTCGGCATAGTATCCGCTGCCGCCGTTGGTGGCCGCGGACTCAGCTGCGATGCCGGATTGGTTGACTGCCGTCAATCTTGGCGGTGAGCAGGCCGTCGCGTCGTCGAGGTGCCCGGACAGGCAGATCGGTACCACCGACTGGGGATCCGGGACCGGCCCGAGCACCAGCGCCTGTGCACCGATGCTGCGCAGTTGCTGCACAAGGCGCGTCAAGCTTTCGATCCACGCCCGGTCGTACGAGGTGAAACCTGGCCGCCAACCGAAGTCGGCGCCGGAGCCAACACCGTACCCCCGCCACATGCTCACCACGACAAGCCGCGGATGCTCCGCGCGTAATCGGTCGATGATCTGAGCGCGCCAGTGTTCGCAATCCGTGGCTACCAGGCGTCGAAGGGGATCGGAGTTGGTGGGCAGGTTCATCAGTGGGCAGCCGCCCTTGGCCAGAATTTCCAGCCGCCATTGCCTCTGCGCCGCGATCTGCTGGAACGCCGGCGCCCACATCGCGGCATGCGAATCGCCGACAAGAGCCACCGTCATCGCCGAGGCCGTGTCACCCGTCGCGCACTCAGGCTGTCCAATCTGAAGAAAATTACGCAGGCAGCCGCCGAGAAACATGACCTTGAGTTCGCCCGACGCGTCGGCAAGCGGCGGGTCGAGGTTCGACGGTATGGCCCTAAGGTCCGCCGATGCCTCAACCGCCGCCTGCGCTTGGGCGACGGCGTACCGCACCGCGGCGTCGTAAGCATCGATGTCGGAGCCGGCGGGGGTAGCTGGCGCGGCGATTGCCAGTGCTGCGGCGGGCGGCCCGCGGCCAACCGGCAAGGGCATCACACCCAGCAGCACCACGCCGACAGCGACGGCTGCCGCGGTGGCCATACCGCCCAGCGCAAGGCTGGCCAGGGCGGAACGGCGCACCGGCGCGGCGAACCGCAACGGGTTTTCGATGAGGTGCAGTGTGAGCACGGCCAGCCCACCGGAGACGACGACTGTTGCGAGCCTGCCAGCCAGCCCCAGTGGATGGCCCAGTAGGGGCGGGGCGAGCAGCAAGACCGGCCAGTGCCACAGATACCACGAGTAGGACACGCGGCCGATCGCGCCCATCGGCGGCAACGCCAGGACGCGACCGCATCCCTTCGACGGTGCGGCGCAGCCGGCGCCGATCACCAGCGCGGTGCCTAGTACGGGTACCGCCGCGGCGGTACCCGGGTAGGGAGTGCTCGTGCTAAATAAGGTGCAGGCCAACAGGATCAGGCCCAAACCAGCCCATCCCACGATCGCTGCCGGCAGTGCCGGAAGTCGGCGCCACCTGGTGGCCGTCAGGGCCACCAGCCCGCCGGCGGCCAACTGCCAGGCCCGGGTCGGCAGTGAAAAGAACGCCACTGCGGACACCCAGTAAGTGACCGCCAGCGACAGCGTGAACGACACCGTTCCGACGAACGCAAGGACCACCAGATACGGGCGTTGCGATGAGGTGGCTTGGGCGCGGGTGCGGCGGCGAACTAGCCGGATCAGCCACGCCGTACCGAGGATCAAGGGCGGCCACATCAGATAGAACTGTTCCTCGACGCCCAGCGACCAGTAATGCTGAAACGTCGAAGGCGGCAGTATGGGAGCGAGATAGTCGACGCCTTGGAGGATGAACCGGTAGTTGCCGACGTACAACGCGCTGGCGATGCCGTCACCAAGGACGCTGCGCGCCTCCAGCGGAGGTAACAAGACCGCCGAACCCACCGCGGTAACTATGCCCACCGCGGCCGATGCCGGCAGCAGTCGGCGTGCCCGTGCCCCGTAGAAGCGGCGCAGCCGGATGGTGCCGGCGCCGCTCGCCTCGCGCCACAGCAGCCCGGTGATGAGGAAGCCCGAGATCACGAAGAACACGTCCACGCCGATGTATCCACCGCCGAGGCCGGGAATGTCGGCGTGAAAGAGGACAACCGCCAAAACCGCTACGGCGCGCAAGCCCTCGATGTCGGGGCGAAATCCCGTCCGTGCGGGCCGCCGACACTGCACCCCTTCGCCAGGGGAGGCGTTGCCGGCTTGGGCCAAAGTCACCGCCTTGTAAGACGACGTATCGAGTACAGGCATTCTTGCACCCGGGCCGCAGCACGTGGGCCGACTTTGGCGATGACCCTCCGTTCGGACACGACGCTTGCAAGCGTCGCCCTAACGGCAGCCCCCATGTTTCTGGGGCGCGGCCTGGCGCATGTATGTGATTGCCTCTCTCACAAGGCAATTTGGGTTGCCCGCCCCTTCTCGCAAACAGCGTATGCAGGCTCCCCGGGCGCCCACTTCGGATGTCAGCGAGCGTGTCCTTCGCCCGCTCGATGGTCCAGCTTGCGCCCGTACGTCACCATCGCGGAACCTCGGTTCCACGATAGGTTCGGAGGCCTTGCAGGCACGCCGGCTTCGTCGACCAGGAATTCAGCGCGCCCGAACGTCCCGTATTATGTGCGCGATCCCGGCTGGCGCCGATATATCCACGACCGAGGTCTGCGTGTGAATAGAGGGGAATAAAGTGAGCGAGGTAACCAAAGAGTGCCGACTATGCGGATCTGCCGGGCCCCATCAAACTATTGTCGTCCGCGAGATGATGTTCCGAACGCGAGAGCTGTTCGAATATTTTAGCTGCGAAGAGTGCGATACGTTACAGATCGTGAATGCGCTCGACGGCGACGAACTCATGCGGTATTACCCACAAAATTATTATTCTCATAGTGCTGCAACTGAACCGAAGCTTTTCAGATGGCTGATTACGCAGCAAGACCGCTTTAAATTGCGTACTGGCGGTCGGCTAGTCGGTGCTCTCATGGCGGCGTCGTTGCCCGAAGGTATCGTCCGGGCCGTCACCGGAGGTGATGCCGTCAGAATGATCGCACAGCTCGGGGTTGGTCGTGACGCGCGGATTTTAGACGTGGGCTGTGCTGGGGGTGTGCTGCTTGACCGGCTTGCTCGGGTCGGATTCAACAACTTGTGCGGTGCCGATCCGTTCCTCGCAACCGATGACGAGACGCCCTGTGGCGTGCCGCTAATGAAGCGGTATTTGAGTGAAGTCACGGGCGAATTTGATCTCATCATGTTCAATCATTCGCTTGAACACGTGCCCGACCTGGTCGCAACGCTTAAGGCGGCGTCCGAGAAGCTCGCTGCCGGAGGCATTTGCTTGGTTCGCCTGCCAACCACTTCATCCGAGGCGTGGACTAGCTATGGGGCGGACTGGGTACAGGTCGATGCGCCTCGGCATATTGTCATACCCTCGCGGCAGGGAATGGCACTAGCAGCCGATAAAGCCGGGATGGCTGTGGAGAAGACGTTCGATGATTCGACGTTCGGTCAGTTTATGGGCAGCGAAGCCTATCGACGGGATGTTGCGGTGACCGATCCCAAAATCTTTCGGATGTTTGGACCCAGGCGAATCTGGGAGTGGGAAAAACGCGCGAAATTGCTCAATCGGCAGGGCCGTGGCGACCAGACTGGCTTTGTCTTGCGTGCCAAGTGATTGGTGGGTAGGCGGGCTGCCCGAGCTCTACAGCAAGGTGCTCGGGAGTCTGGGTCCCGTCGAGCCGCGATGACTGCGGCCGCGTCCACCACCCACAGCGGGAACGTCGGCGTGAAAGAGGATAACGGCCAGCACCGCGACGGCGCGCAAGCCCCCGATGTCGGGACGGAATCGCGTTTGCGCGGGCCGCTGATCTGCACATGTCTATGATCGTTTGGCCCAAGACAATTCGGACAAAGACACCGCAGAAGTTCTCCTGCGATTGCTGATGGTGCCGGCGACTGCCCAAGTCTATTGGTTTCCGGGTCGGTACATGGGACGGGTTATACTGCTGCACGGTTGAGCCGGGCACGCGAGGCTTCCGCTTTCATTTCGTAGATCGCGCACGGGAAGTGAAAGGCGAGGATCCGCAGTGAAATTTGTGCTGGCATGCCATGGGACCCGTGGCGATGTCGAGCCTTGTGCCGCCGTCGGTCGCGAGCTGATGCACCGCGGCCACGAGGTGCGCATGGCAGTCCCGCCTGACATGGTTGGCTTCGCCGAGTCAGCTGGCCTTGCGGCGGTCGCTTATGGGCTGGACACACAGGTCACGCTGGACGCGCACCGCACCTTCTGGCGGGATCTCTTTGGCAAGTTCTGGAGGACCCGGGATCTGGTCACCGTGTGGCGCGAATCGTGGGAGCCCAATTTCCGCAGCTGGGGGGAAATGAGCGCGACGCTGACGTCGCTGGCGGAGGGCGCCGACCTGATATTCACCGGCATGATTTTCGACGCCGTCGCCGCCAACGTGGCAGAGTATTACGACATTCCACTGGCCACGCTGGATCACCTGCCGTTGCGGGCAAATGGGCAGCTGGTGCCGTTCCTACCCGCACCGGTCGGCCGCTCGACCATGAGGATGGTCGAGCGGCTGATCTGGCTCGTGTGGAAAAGGGCCGAGGACGCGCAGCGTCGCGAATTGGGACTACCGAAGGCCACGGGGCCCGCGTCGCGACGGATTGCCGAACGCGGATCCCTGGAAATTCAAGCCTACGATGAGATTTGCTTTCCCGGGCTGGCGGCCGAATGGGCGAAGTTGAATGGCCGGCGCCCGTTTATCGGCGCGCTGACGATGGAGTTGCCGACGGACGCCGACGAGGATGTAGCGTCCTGGATAGCGGCGGGAACACCGCCGATTTACTTTGGTTTTGGCAGCATGCCTGCAGAATCTCCGGTCGACACGCTCGCCATGATCAGCGCGGCCTGCGCGGAATTGGGCGAGCGGGCGTTGGTTTGCTCGGGCTGGACTGACTTCACCCACGTCTCCGATGTCCAGCACGTCAAGGTCGTGCCCGCAGTGAGCCACGCGGCCATATTGCCCGCTTGCCGCGCGGTCGTGCATCACGGTGGTGCGGGCACCACGGCGGCAGGCCTGCGCGCCGGGGTTCCAACGTTGATCCTCTGGATGTTAGGCGATCAGCCGCTCTTTGGACGTGTAGTCAAGAGGCTGAAAGTTGGCGCTGCGCGGCGCTTTTCGAGCACCACCCGCGACTCGCTGGTCGCAGACCTGCGCACCATCCTCGCCCCAGAGCGGATCGCCCGGGCCCGCGAGGTCGCCGCCCAGATGACCAAGCCCGCCGAAAGTGTCGCGGCCGCTGCTGATCTCTTGGAAGATTTCGCCCGATATAGGCGTGTCGGCTGATCGCTGACGGTGGCTGAATCGTCTGCATGACTGTCACCGATGCGATTGGTCGCGCTGCCAGCCGCCTCCGCGAGCCAGTCAGAACGTTCCCACGCCGAGCAGGTTATGGCGTGCTAGGACAGCATCTTTAAGAGTTGTCAGTTGGCGAAATGCAGCTGATTCACGTGCGCGGCGACCCGCAACGCGTTGGCCGCAATGGTCAAGCTTGGGTTGATGCCGGTGCTGGAGGGGAAGAAGGAGGCGTCCACCACGTACAGGTTCTCCACTCCGTGCGCCCGGTTATTTGCGTCCAGCACACTGGTTTTGGGGTCGGTACCGAAACGACATGTGCCGCAGACGTGGGCCAGGAACGCATTGTTCTTGGCGGTCCGCAGGGTGATTTTGCGAAACGGCTCAAATATCTGTTTCACCTGCCGCAAAAACACCGCGCGGCGCTCGGCTTCACTGGCGTGCCAGCGATACTGGATCCGCAGCCGCTGGCGGCCATCCGAGCTTGGCCGGTCGCATGGCAGCACGCGGTTGTCCAGATACGGCAGGTCTTCCATGATTGTTGCCAACACCAATCCCCCTGAGAAATACCGCTCGTAGATGGGTCGCAGCGCCGGGCTCATGACACGCAGCACCTTCGCCGGCAAATCGGGGCGGTTGGTCAGCGCCTCGATGGGCGCCATCGCGCCGGCCGACTGCACGGCGCCGTATTTCTGTCCCTCCCAAAAGTAAAAATCGTTCAGGCCGATCTGCTTGTTTTCGGCGGTGATGTTCAAGTCTGTTTGCGGCCACACCTCGATATGGTCGACCGCATGGCGCATCAAATTGCGTCCGACCCAGTCTGAGCCGTTGGCCAATCCGCGGGGCCAATCGCCCGACCGGGAATTGAGCAACAGCATCGGGGTGACCAGTGCGCCGGCGGCCAGCACCACCACCTTGGCGTTGAGAGTGAGCATGCCGGAGCGATGTGCGCAGATCACTTGCCGGACCCGGGTGCCATCCGCGTCCAACCGCACCACCCGACATTCGGTCAGCATGTGGGCACCGTATTTGGCAAGGGCCGGCAGCAAGGCGTTGCGGGCGGCGTCGTTCTTGCACGACCGGTGGCAGAGATAGCTATCACAGGTGGTGCACCCGTCGGTGTAGTCGCAGGCCATCGGCAGGTGGTACGGATGCAATCCTTGAGCCGTCAGATGGTCAACCAGCGGCTGGTTCTCCGCCGAAAACGGCGGCGCCGCGGGCAGGCGGACCTCCGCAGCCTCCGGCCGGAGGGGATCGGGCTCGCCACGCACCCCCAACAGCTTCTCGGCCGCTGAATACCAGGGCCGCATCTGGTCGTAGGTCACCGGCCAGGCTTCGGGCACGGTCGAATCGCCGGGGTCGCGAAAGTCCTGCCGAGGGGTGAAATCGCGAACAAAAAACCGCTCGCAGACCATGCCGTAGAGGCCTGTCGACCCCCCGGTGCCGCTGCCAATCCCCGGCAAGTACCGCCGAGGGGAGCGCCCGCTGATGTCCTCGACCTCGTCGGTGGAGCGTCCGGCCCGGACCAAGGCGTCGTAATAGGCTTCCTCGGAGCGGCTCGCCTGCGGCTCTGCAACTTCCGGTATCGCACCATGGATCGTCCCCGGCGTCCCGGGCAACGTCGAGCGCCCCTTTTCGACGAATAACACTTTGCGGCCCGACCGGGCCAGCGAATACCCCAGCATCCCCCCGCCCATGCCGGTCCCCACCACGATGACATCCCACGCGACGTGTTCCGCCTCACGCGGATTGAGCTCGCCGACAGCCAAAATCGAGTTCCTCCCCAGATGATGGCCCAAAAGCATTCGCCGGGTTCGGGCGGCACGACCATATCATCGGCTGGCACACATAGGTCGACGTTTGGTGCCTCCGGCCACCGTGAATCCTTGGTGTTCGGTGCCACCTGTGATGCGGTGCTACCGGAGCCGCAGTGGTGTCCCAGCTGGCGTTCCGTGGTCGCGTTGGGGTCCCACGCGCCGCCGCCCGGTTGATTCGGGCAAATCGCTCTGATGGTTCGGATGTGGGCACATCGCAATGCATCCCGGGGCTGATAATCTCTGCGTGACTCCCGCCCGCGGCAGCCCAACGACTCTTTGGAAGCAGTGATGCCCACTCTCGATTCGGCCAAGCGCCGCGCGCGCCATGCTTTGGTCGAGTCCATGCGCGCGTGCGTTGCGAATGACCGTATTCCCTTGCTCGTCAAGGTAGCCTTCGTGATCTCATGCGGTTGGCTGCTCAAAGCGCTCGGCGACGAGCCCGACGAGCCGCCGGTGGAGTCCGAATACGGGACGAAGTTCGTAGCTGGCCGGGATAGCACAGTTATGACCCCCTGGCTGCGCTTTCGCGGCGCCTTCGAACCGGTGCTATCCGAATTCATTTTGCGGCACGTGCAGCAAGGCGATTTCTGCGTCGACGCCGGTGCCAACATCGGCTACTTCACTGTTCTGTTGGCGGAGCGCGTTGCGCCGTCCGGCAAGGTCCTCGCGATCGAGGCGGCACCTGGCATCGCGCGACGACTGCGCGCCAACGTTGAGCTAAACGGGGCCGCCAACGTTGTCGACGTCGTCGAGGCGGCATGCGCTCCGCATAAGGGCGAGACCACTTTCTATCTGCACCCCCGCCGTGACGGGATGTCCCGACTCCGCCCACCCGCCAAGGGAATTCACCGCCGCGTAATGGGAACCTGGAAATCGGTGACCGTGACCGCTGACACGCTGACCTCCATCGTCGGTGCCGACGCTCAGCGGGTCTCGTTCATTAAGGTGGATATCGAGGGCGCGGAAAAGGCGATAGCGCCGCAAATCGTTGCTGGGTTCCCCCATCCCAGGCTGGTTGTGGCCCTTGAGGTGTGGGCGCCAATCGAAGCGACGTTGAAGCCGTTCCAGGAGGAGGGGTTTTACGTGTACGACCTGCACAATGACTACCACTGGATATTTGAGCGCAAGGTGCGGGCGATCACGGAGGTGACATACCGCGATCTCTATCGGCGTAGGGTCGCCGACGTACTGCTCAGCCGACAGCCCCTTGCCCTCTCTTAGCACCCTCTTCCGTAGCAGGAGAAAGGCGAGGCTCCCTCGCTTCGATTCTCTAAGCCGAGCTGTGATGTTGACGATTCGCCCTGTTGTGCCTGCATTCTTGCCATACTTGCTTTGTGCCCGTCATCAACCGCCTGATAGTCAGCCCTGCGTTTGCCGTGGTGGATACCGCCCGTTCGTTGCGCGACTCGAAACGAAGAGCCCAGGCACTCCGGTTGGCGGTGGAGGCCTCCTATGGGATACCGGGGAACATCGTAGAATTCGGCGTCGCGAGCGGGACCTCAACCCGGACCATTGTCAAGACAGTACGACGGATACAGCGGACCGGCATAGGGGATCCGCCCAAGGCAGTCTTCGCTTGCGATTCGTTCGAGGGCATGCCGGAGAAGTACGAGAACTTAGAGGTCGGCGCCTTTGCCTGCAAGCCTCCTAGGATTCGTGGCGCGGAGATAGTAAAAGGTTACTTCGAAACGTCGCTCACTCCCGAGCTGGCCCAGCGAGTTGGTCGAGTGGCGTTGGCATCACTCGACGCTGACCTGTTCTCCTCTACACTCTGCGCACTGACCTGGCTTACTCCGCTCCTCAGCGGTGGCAGCCTATTGCTGTTTGACGAGTACTTGGGTGGCGACAACGCAGAGAAGCGAGCTCACGAGCAATGGCAAGAAGCGACCGGGGTGCGTACTGAGGAAGTCTTTCGGTTTGCCCGTGACCCAGCTGGGTTCGGCGAAACCCCGGACGAGCGAGTTCTCTTTCGGGTGACTTGAGGCGACCGCGTACCTATGGCACCGGCCCTAAATTTGCACCGCCTCTGGGCGGTCGGCGAAGTCTGTGCAACGGGGATCAAGGCTTGAAATCCTCCCCGTGGCAGGAGAACCCACGCGGTGGCCTTGGATCCGGCAGCACGTCAGCGTGCCGCCAAGTACCTCACGCTCATCTTGGCGCGGGTTACTTGGGGCGAGAACAGGCGGCCGTTTAGCGGGCGGGTGTCCAGCCAACCAGCTGTCCAAAGAGCCGTAGCCCAGCCGATTTCACTGGATTGTTGCGAGGCGGCGCTGGAGCGAATCCATTTGCGAAGTCCTGAAACTCCGGCCGAAACGGTCGCAATCGGGGTTTGTACCACAGGTTGCCGTAGAACTGGGTTCGCTGCGCTGGCAAATGATCGTAGCGCGCCCGTATCGCGTGGAGGGTGTCGTGACGCGGGGAGAACACCACGATGCTGTTGTTGGCGGTCTGTCGTTTCCGCGTCTCGCACCATTGCCATGGCACCCAGCAAGTCTCGGCATCGGTTGTGTCTCTCCAAAACCGCCGAATGAAGTCCCACTCGGGCCGGAACGTCATGTAGTGGGTGTGGTAGTCGTTCGCCTCGGTGTTGCTGCCTGGGTTGACGTTCAGCATCCACGTAAGAGCCTTCTGCCTGATATCTGGATGAGGGCTAATCTCGTAGCCGTTGAGGTACTTCTGCAGCCCACAATCCAGCTGTGTCGGGGCGGTGATGCCGAACTTCTCGTTGAGCAAGTGCCGGAAGTCGGGAGACCGGAAAAACGCGTCGAGTGAGCGGACGGGCTCGGAGCGAGGGCTGGTGCAGCGCAGGGCCATACCTTTGCCCTCACATGCTGCGTGGGTGCCTTTCGGTTTGACAGCGGTTTCGAGCCACGCAACATATTCGGCGCGGGACTTCGTGCAGCCAGGAAACTGGACCGGCTGATAACTGACAGCTTCGAGTCTCGAGAACAGCTCGTCGACGTTTGCAGCGGGAGCCAGCGTGATGTCCGGCGAGCTCACCACCGCTTCAAAGTCGTGCTGATCGAGGAAGTTCTCGAGGTAGACGTGCGGGAACGGCTCGCTGCAAATCGCGGCGGCATCCAGCTTTTCCAGCAGATATGTGAATGACATTTCCACCCTCGACGTGGTTAATCGACGTCCCCCTGAAGCAGTTATCCGCCGTCCGGTTGGAAACCAAAGCGTACAGGATGTGACGCCGAGTCGTAACGAAATCGCAGGGCGGCCGCGACCGATCGCACGCCTGTCCCGATGCGCTCAGGTTCGGCTCCGGCGCCGAGGCATTGCAAAACACTCCAATACTGCCAACCACACTCAAGGCATTTGAGCCGCGTGTACATGTCTCCAGTTCGACGCCCTGTGATCCACCGCCCGCTCCTGTGCCCACTCGACTGGGCCAGGTAGCCATCACTCGGAACAGCATCGGCTGCGGAGCCGCTCGTGTCGTTTGTGCCCAGCGCGGAGACGAGCGCTTGAAGCAGACACATGGGGCGAATTCAGCGCTTATTGTTTCGTGGTCGCCGTCGATTGAGGCAGGCTATGCCTCCTCGCTGTCATTCGACCGATGGGCGGACAGACAGTCTGTATCGTCGTAGCCGACAGGTGACGCCTAGGTGCGGATAAGTGTTGCTCGACGGTGGGGATGGGACATGACGCAGGGTCGTACGCTCCAAGAAGTGCTTGCCCAAGAGGGCATCGCCGATCTCACCGGCCTCTGGCCAGTCGAACAGGTCGAGGCATGGAATCGGCGAGTGGACTCATTGTTCGCCGTGGTCGAGGATCAACCGCGCTCATACATTAGTGCCGACAAACTCGTCGAAACAGGTATTTTCCAAGAAGCGTTCAGCGAACCAGTGCGCCGACTCATTGCCGGTATTCAGCCTTCTGCTCTGCTGTACCACTGCCATTGCGTCGAGACGGCTGCTGGGCAAACGAAGCCGCATATCCATAAAAACAATCGCCTTCAGGGCTGGCACAAGGACTGGGAAACGCTGAGAGATTTCACAAAGCATTTTCCAACATTTGTTAGTATATTCATACTCATGTCGCCCGTTGGTGACGCGGACGGACCATTCGAATTCGCGCCGAGATCGTCTGAAATATTGCGGGCACGCGGTGAGATCGTACGTTTGAGAGGGCCTATCGGTACGGCGGCGATTTGGAATCGTTCGTACTATCATCGGGCTGCCCCAAATCGGGGACCGCGGCGTCGAAGAATTTTGAAAATTTCATTCCAGCCGGCTGGGTTGCCTAACCCTCGGATTGGATTGGACGAATTCAAGACGGCATGGTCGAACCTGGATGATCCACGTCTTCGGGCTTTGGTAGATGAGCGTCGGGTAGGAACAACTGACCCACTTGCCGAGGCAGGTGACCCGGTTGAGTCGCGGTTATTGCCCGCAACTGAGAGGAACGAGCTAACCGCGGTGTCTGCGGCGTACGGACGCCTCTATGCGGCTGGTTGTAAGCTGCTGAGTTCCGCACTGGCAGGACCATAGAGCTCCATCGGTTCAAAGCGAAGGAGCGCGAGTTGACTGCAACGGGTCCCGAAAAGAATCGACTGCGAGCGTTGGTCATTGGTTCGGGATATCGTGCCAGAAACGCATTTCTACCTGCGCTGACGTGCTTGGACTCAGATGTCGAGGTTGTGGGCGTATGCTCACGGAACTTTGCTCACGCTCGCGAAGCGGCACAGCAGTTTGGTGTCGAAGCCATTGAGGATTTGCGCTCATTGCGGCCAGGTGACGTCGACGTCGTCCTGGTGTCCGTCACCCCCGCGAGCATCCTGGCGGTGCTGCGCGCTACAGCCCATATTGCTCCCGGAGCTGCGCTGGTTATGGACACGCCGGCCATGGCCGGCTTGGGCGACCTTCGGCATCTCGCACTTTATCGGCGCTGGCGGACTGTGCGCGTGGGCGAGGACTTCATGAATATGCCCCAGTTCCGGTTGGTCGGGAAAGTTATCGACTCAGGTGCTCTCGGCGACGTTGTGAGCATTCGGCTGACGAATATGGGCTTCGCGTACCACGCCTTGGCGTTATTGAGATCGTGGCTCGGATATCCACTCGTACGTTCCGCGCGCAGCCGTAGGTGGCGCAGGGGAGCCGTCGACCTCGTTTATCGCTTTCCGGGCGGAGTGATCGCCGAAGTGATCGAGCCGTACACGCGGGGAGAAGGGTTTATTGACGTTGCCGGCACGCGGGCTTCAATTACCGGCCACATGATGGGGTGCGACATCGGTAATCGCGCAGCTCCGGTCGGCGATATGGCACACGGCGCGCGTGGCCACTTAGAACGGCTAGAAGACGAGAGCGGACTGTCGGGATATCAAATCGTTGGGTTGGGTGCCGAGTTCACGACGGGCGTCCCGTCCATGGCGCGGCTGCGGACGATGGGGATTGAAGATGACAGCGAGCTCAATCTGATCCGCATTGACGGGCTGTGCCGGGTGATCTCGTCGCTGTGGACCCCAGATCCGGTGAACACTCAATATCGGCTGCAAGACGCAATGGCCGACGTCGTGGTGAGCTTCGCCGCGCGACCGCTCCCGTGGTGGCCTATACCGCAGATTGCAGGCCGCAATCTTGTGGATTTGGTCGAGTCCGCGTTCAGCCCGTTCACGCAATTGAGGCGATCGACGGCCATGACTGACGAACATGCGTGACCTCAGATGCTTATATTACTAAATCGGTCGTGGGCCAAGCGCTATCGAAAAGCACGGCCGTCATGCGGTCGCATCGTTGATTTGATGTAGCGATTCTTCCGATGGGACGCAATTCGGGGGCGCTCCGAGATGAATGCCGGTGAGCGAGAAGTCGTCCATGGCACCCAAAAGCTCTTGTCGCAAGCCGTCATTCGAGTCGAGACGACCCGGCTGATAGGCCGTCGCCGCGACAAAGATATGGCCGTGCGCTCTTCCGGAGACGAACCACTGCACTCCGCCAAACCGGTGCACCATCCCCCTGGTCATGCCCGGATATTGGATTCTCATGGCGAAATAGTCGGCGTGGGTGCCATCCGGGCGGTTGGCGGCCGGGTTGACCACGCCGAGGCTGGATGAGTTGATGGCGATCCCCGCGCCACTACCCCTCGAGAGGAGCCGCTTGGGCAGTAGGCCCATCAGAGGAGCAACAGACATCGCCGCACGCCAATCGTCGCGCTTCTCCTGATCACAAGTCAGCGCTTGTTTGATGGCGCCCCGGATCGGACGCAGATCCGTGCTCGCCGGGACTGGGTCGACCGTGATAGCGCAAACGCTGTACGCGTTCGCGCGGGTGTCGTCGGCGACGCGCTCATTGACTGGTATGCCCACCAAGGCCGAGCCATCTGCGGCGACCCGACCCAGTCGCTGGGCGAGGCGGCCCGCCAATCCCACAAGCAGCGAATTGGTGGTCCCCCCAAGCGATTGTGCGCGCGCTTCCCACTCACTGGCGTCGACGAACACCGTTGCCGACGGAAGCATGATTGGTTCGTCGGCGCCGGAGGGCAGGGCAGGCAACGGAGTCGCAGCACCGGGACGACTGCGGCTACGCCGGGCCATCCGTACGGCCGCGGCGACCCCACGACCGATAGCGGGAATGTCGCGTGCGGTTTGGCGGATGTCCTCGCGCAAGGCCTGCCACCGGCGGCGCGACGCGGCGGTTGGCCAGCTCATCGGATCCTCGCCGCCACAGGTCGCGTCCGCCAGCGCCTCGCACAACCCGACGCCGTCGGCGAGGCAATGCGGGATGACGAAGCTGACCCCGGCGCCGCCATCGGTGAACGGGACCATCGCAAGGTGCCATCCGGGTCCGTGCTCGCAATTTAGCGGGGCGTTAGCCTGCTCGTTGAGCCAGGCGTCGAATTCTTCACGCGGCCGGGCCGACGTGGCGATCTCCAGATCGGACGACCCGTCGCATGCAATCCAGCGGTGCCGGCCGAACCGCAATGGCGACCGTTCGATGCAGCGGGATAAGCGTCCCCGCTGAAGGTGGTGATGAAACTGCCGCAGGCCGTCGATGTCAACTGGGCGGTCATACACCCAAAAACACTGCAGCACGGTAGTAAAGCCCGTCACTCGATCAAGGTCGAACGTGGTCTGATCGAGCAGATCGAGTAGGTTGGCCGCCGGCGCCGTACGTCTCGCCCTATCTCTGAGAACGCCCATTTCACCCTCCCGTGGTACCGCAACCGCGCGCCACTCGGAATATATCGGTCCAACTCACCGACCAAGTATCAGATGACGAAAGCCGCCCGACGTCCGTAGAGGGCATGCGACTCATACGCCATCGAGGCCCAGTTGGCGTCGAAGAGTAGCGAACTCGCTGTCGAGCCGCTGCCGGAGATGTATGACGGCAGCACTTGTCCTGGTCCTGATATTCGGCGAGTCCGCGATCGCGTCGCCTACCCTGTCGACTACCTCGGAAGCACTCAGCTTGTCGGTGCGGATGAGCAAATCTGCGCTATCAATGGACAGCGCGAAGTCCCTGCACTTCGGTTGATACTCCAGTGAGATTGTTGGGGTGTTGGAAAGGGATGCCAAGATTCCCGCGTGGAGCCGGCTGACAATGGCTACCGAACAGCGAGCAAACTCGCGCGCCGCGGCGCCCGTGTCGACCGGAAGCACAATGTCTGCGGCCGTATGCTGCAACGCCATCTCGGTCCATCGCTTGTCTTTCGGGTTCATGAGTATCCCGACAAACCGATAGCCTTGTGACGACAGTTGGTTCACGGCGATCGACATCTCCTCAGCCACCTTCGCTCGATGTCCCCAAATCACGCCGTCGCCGAAGCCGACGTTCAGCCCAATCAAGCCGTCTTCTGGAACTACATCGGGCAGCGGGAGCAGAAGTGCCGGGTCGCCGGATACCTCGACATTCAGCCCGACTTCGGCCAGGAGTTCAGCGCTACGAGGTCCACGCACGGACACACTGTGAAACTGTGAAAGTATTGGTGCCCATCGCTTTAGCTCGTCCTTACCCGAGCCGAACGGTGTCCAGACGGGTTCCTCAACCCCGACACCAATCGCATAGCTCCCCTTATTTGTGAGCGCGATCCCGCGAGTGACCCATCGCCTCCACACGCGCCGTCCAACGAGGGTTCCGCCACCCACGACTTGTGCCGCATATGGGCTGCGCCGCAGCGACCGAGTCAAACCTGTTGCGGCTGCATATACCGCCTCGTGTCGAAAAAGCGGCAGATCGACGAACGTCGCTCCGGGAAGCTGCGATCGGACAGCGTCGTAGATTGCGTCATCGCCGAGGTTGCCCCTCCGGTGCCAGCCGAGGTAAGCGACCAGCGGATCCGCGATGTCCGTCACCTCATGTTCCCGCCCATGGCAGCACCATACGCGGGATAGCGGATTAAACTGCCGGGCGGCCGCGGCAGGGGCGGAGCCTCCCGTTCCTATTTCGCGGAACGAGCAGGCTAGTGGAAGGCTAGGACTCGCGATGAAATTTGTGCTGGCCTGCTACGGAACTCGCGGCGATGTCGAGCCCTCCGCCGCCGCCGGCCGCGAGTTGCTCCGCAGGGGCCACGAGGTGCGCATGGCGGTCCCGCCCGAACTAGTCGGCTTCGCGGAGTCGGCCGGGCTTTCGGCGGTCGCCTATGGGCCGGAGACGCAGGCGATGCTGGACGCGCACCGCAACTTATGGACGCAGTTCTACCGCAATTTTTGGCGGATCGGTGAGCTGCGCCGGTTGTGGCGCGAGGTTTGGGGGCACCGCAGCGAATGCATGGGGGAGATGAGCAAGACGCTGACGGCGCTGGCCGACGGCGCCGACCTGCTCTTCACCGGACTGGTTTACGAGGAAGTCGCCGCCAATGTCGCGGAGTACCACGGCATTCCGCTGGCCACACTGCATTACTTCCCGCTGCGGACCAATGGTCAGATCGCCTTTCCCACACGCTTGCCGCCACCGCTGGTCCGCCTTGCGATGACCGTGTACGAGTGGTTGGGATGGCGCATTTGGAAGAAGGCCGAGGACGCACAGCGTCGTGAACTCGGCCTACCGAAGGCCAAAGGCCCCGCGACGCGACGGATCGCTGAACGCGGATCGCTGGAAATCCAGGCCTACGACGAAGTGTGCTTTCCGGGGCTGGCCGCCGAATGGGCGAAATGGGACGGCCTGCGGCCCTTCGTCGGCACGCTGACGATGGAGCTGGCGACCGATGCCGACGAGGAGGTCGCATCGTGGATCGCCGCGGGAACTCCGCCGATTTACTTCGGGTTCGGCAGCATGCCGGTGGAATCCCCGGCTGACACGCTGGCGATGATCGCCGACGCGTGCGCGCAGCTGGGGGAGCGGGCGCTGGTTGGTGCCGGCTGGAGCGACTTCAGCGACGTCCCCCATTTCGACCACGTCAAGCTCGTGGGTGCGATGAATTTCGCGGCCATTTTTCCCGCCTGTCGTGCGCTTGTCCACCACGGTGGCTCGAGCACCACGCCCATTGGCCTGCGCGCCGGAGTCCCGCAGCTGATCCTGTACTGGGACCTCGTTCACGCGATCTATGGAGATCAGCTCAAACGACTGAAAGTGGGTACCGCGCGGCGCTTTTCGAGCACTACCCGGGAGTCGCTCGTCGCGGACCTGCGCACCATCCTCGCCCCGCAATATGCCGCGCGGGCCCGCGAGATCGCCACGAGGATGACCAGCCCCGCACAAAGCGCCGCAGCCACCGCGGATCTCGTGGAGAATTTCGCTCGCCGCAAGGGTGTTGGCTGATCGAAGCTTTTCGATTCCAGGCTTGTAGCGTGGGTCGTGGATTAGACTGCCGGACGGGTGAGCCGGGACCTGAAGCCCCGGCTTTTATTTCGCAGAACACGCGCTTGGAGGCGAAGAATTAGGATCCGCGATGCCTGAACGCGTGTTTGGCCGTAGCGACGCCGAGATCGACCTCCTGGTCCGCGGCATGCGATCCGGGATCGCCATCGTGGGCTTCGGCTACATCGGCACGGTGATCGGCGCCGTGCTGGCCGACCGCGGCTGGCCCGTGACCGGGATCGACGTGCGGCAGAGCGTCGTCGACGAGATCAACCTCGGCAAGACCACGGTGCCCGAGCCGGGGCTCAACGAGCTCGTCTCCAACAACGTACGAGTCGGCCGGCTGCGCGCCACGACCGATTTCGGCGCGCTCGCGGACAACGACTTCATCATCGTGACCGTCGGGACGCCGCTTGGTCCGGACTTCGAGCCAATCGTGGACGACATCAAGGCAGCGGCGCGGGCCGTGGCGGAGCACCTGCGTCCCGGCCACGTCGTCATCCTCAAGAGCACGGTTCCGCCCGACACCACCGAAAAGCTGTTCCAGCCGATCCTCGAAGAAGCCTCGGGCCTGCGCGCCGGCGTCGACTTCGGGTTGGCGTTTTGCCCCGAACGGCTCGCCGAGGGCCAGGCCATCCGCGAGCTGACGTCGATCCCGATCGTCGTCGGCGCCGTCGATGAGCGCAGCGCGCGCGCCTGCTCAACGCTGTGGCGGCACACCCTGGGAATGGACTCCATCGTCGTCGACGACCCGCGAACCGCCGAGATGGTCAAGCTCGCCGACAACGTGTGGATCGACCTCAACGTGGCGCTCGCGAACGAGCTGGCCAAGGTATGCGACCGGCTCGGGATGGACGTACTGCAGGTCATCGACGCGGCCAACTCCATGCCGAAGGTCAACCACAACGTCAACATCCTGATGCCGAGCATGGGCGTCGGTGGCTACTGCTTGACGAAGGACCCCTGGTTCGTCAGCCATCTGGGCCAATCCCTCGGGCTGGAGCTGGCGATACCGCGGACGTCGAGGACCGTCAACGACACGATGCCCGGCTACACCTACGGGCTGCTCACGCAACTGCTCGCCGACCAGGGCAAGTCGATCGAGACCAGCAAGATCGCGGTGCTGGGCATCGCCTTCAAGAACAACACCGGCGACTGCCGGCTCACGCCCACCAAGTACGTCGTCGCCCTGCTCGAGGAGTCCGGCTGCCAGCTTTCGGTCCATGATCCGTGGGTGCCGGAAGAGGAGGCCCGCACGGTCACGCAGATCCCCCTGACCGCCGACATCGAATCGGCGGTCGAGAATGCCGACGCCTTGGTTGTCCTGGCGGGCCACCGACAGTTCCACCAGATCCCGCTGGCGCGGCTCGCGGAGCTGGCGGCGCCCAGCTGTGTGTTCCTCGATGGCCGGAACAGCTTCGACCCCGCGGCGGTGCGCGCCGCCGGGCTGATCTACAAGGGGATCGGCCGATAATGCCCAACGTCGTCGTGACGGGCGGCTACGGCTTCATCGGATCGCACCTGGTCTCCGCCCTGCTGGAGCGCGGGGACTCGGTCACCGTTTTCGATTTCGCGAAGAACACCCGCGACAGCAGCATCGACTTCGACCGGCACCCCAACTTCCGCTTCGTCCAGGGCGACGTCACCGATATCGATGCGCTGGAAACCGCCCTGACGCCCGGCGTCGACACGGTCTTTCACCTGGCCGCGGTCGTCGGCGTCAAGAACTACGTCAAGGATCCGCTGCGGGTTCTCGACGTCAACGTGACCGGCACCCGCAACGTCCTCGAGCTGAGCCATCGGCACGGGACGCACGTGCTGTTCGCCAGCACATCGGAGGTGTTCGGGAAGAACCCGGACCCGCCGTTCGCCGAGGACGACGATCGCGTCCTCGGTTCGACAAAAACCGCGCGGTGGAGCTACAGCACCAGCAAGGCCATGGCCGAACATCTCGTTTTCGCGATGCACACGGCCCACGGATTGCCCGCGACGGTAGTTCGCTACTTCAACGTCTACGGCCCACGGCAGAACCCAATCTTCGTGATTTCTCAGAGCATTCACCGGATCCTCAACGGCCGCCCCCCTTTGCTGTACGACTCGGGCGACCAGACACGTTGCTTCACCTACGTCGACGACGCCATCGCCGGCACCTTGCTGGCGGCCGACAGCGACGCGGCAATCGGTGAGGCCTTCAACATCGGCAGCATGACCGAGACGACCATGCGCGACGTTGTCGGTCTGGCGATCAAGATCGCGAACGTCGACTCGGTGTCCGCGGCGGAAGCTGTTGACACCGCGGCGCGCTACGGGGATCGCTATGAGGACATCCCCCGCCGCATTCCGGACTCGACCAAGGCACAGCGGGAGCTCGGCTGGCGGCTCCAGGTCGACGTCGAGGAGGGGATCCGTCGCACCATCGAATGGGCGCGGGCCAACCCGTGGTATCTCGAAGAACCCGCAGGGGATCGGCCGCGATGAGGTTTGTGCTGGCGAGCTGGGGAAGTCGCGGCGACATCGAACCCAGCGCCGCCATCGGCCGTGAGTTGCTGCGCCGGGGGCACGAGGTGCGCCTGGCGGTTCCGCCCGACCTGGTTGGCTTCGTCGAGTCGATTGGGCTTCCGGCGGTCGCCTACGGCCTGGACAGGCAGGCCTGGCTGGAGGCGCACCGCAAGTTCTGGACGCATTTCTTCGGCAACTTCTGGCGGATCGGGGAGCTGCGCCGGTTGTGGCGGGACGTGTGGGAGCCCAGGACCCAGGCCCTGGGGGAGATGAACGCGACGCTGACGTCGCTGGCCGAGGGTGCCGACCTGCTCTTCACCGGCCTGGTCTACCAGGAGCTCGCCGCCAATGTCGCGGAGCATCACGGCATTCCGTTGGCAACGTTGCACTACTTCCCGGTGCGGCCCAACGGTCAGCTGCTGTCCTTCCTGCCGGCGCCATTGCGGCGCTTGGCGATGCGGGTCTACGACTGGGTCGGCTGGCGCGCGGAGAAGAAGCTCGACGATGCGCAGCGGCGTGAACTGGGGCTGCCCGCGGCCACGGCGCCGTCGGCGCGGCGGATTGCCGAACGCGGATCGCTGGAAATCCAGGCCTACGACGAAGTGTGCTTTCCGGGGCTGGCGGCCGAATGGGCGGAATGGGATGGGCTGCGGCCCTTCGTCGGAGCGGTGACGATGGAGGTGCCGACCGATGCCGACGAGGAGGTCGCTTCGTGGATCGCCGCCGGGACGCCGCCGATCTTCTTCGGGTTCGGCAGCATGCCGGTCGATTCTCCGGCCGACACGGTCGCCATGATCGCCGCGGCCTGCGCGGAATTGGGCGAGCGGGCGCTGGTAGTTGCCGGCTGGAGTGACTTCAGCGACGTCCCGCGATTTGAACATGTCAAGGCGGTGGGCGCCGTCAACGTCGCCGCGATCTTCCCGGCTTGCCGCGCGCTCGTGCACCATGGCGGCGCGGGTACCACGGCCATCGGGCTGCGCGCCGGGGTCCCCACGCTGATCCTCTCGACGGACCTCGATCAGACGCTTTGGGGGGTGCGGGTGAAGCGGTTGAAAGTGGGCACCGCCAGGCGCTTTTCGGGCACGACGCGGGAGTCGCTGGTCGCGGACCTGCGAACCATCCTCGAGCCCGCCTACGCCGCGCGGGCCCGCGAGATCGCGACGCAAATGAGCAAGCCCGCCGAGAGCGTGATCGCCGCCGCCGATCTGCTCGAAGATTTCGCCCGCGCGCGGCGTGTCGGCTGATCGACGGAGGCGAAAACTCGGGCCAGGCGATGGCCCCTGAGCTGTGTCGGAAGTAACAGCAGGTCACATCAGGGACTTTTCCGAAAGCGCGTACAGGCCCTGTAGGCCTCCACTACCGTTTGTGAGGGGTTTCCTTTTCGACTGGAGGGTTTGGAGCAGCGGTGAGCGGCAATCCGTTCGACGACGACGGTGGCAGCTTCCTCGTGTTGGTCAACGACGAGGAGCAGCACAGTCTGTGGCCGGCGTTCGCCGATGTTCCTGCTGGCTGGCGGGTGGTTTACGGCGAGGCCGAGCGCGCTGCATGTCTGGACTACATCGAGCAGAACTGGACCGATATCCGGCCGAGGAGTCTGCGCGAGAGGCTGGCAGCGGTTCAGGCCAACAAGTAAACCGTGGGGCTTGGGGGATCTATGGAACTTCATGAGCGGGCACTTCCGCTGACACGGGGACAGTTGGATATCTGGCTGGCCGAGGAGACCGGTGTTTTCGGCGCCAGGTGGCAATTGGGCGTGTTCGTGCGAATCGCGGGCCCGATCGACCCTGATTTGTTCGAGTCGGCGATCCGACAGGCGGTCAGCGAGGCCGAACCGCTGCGGGCGTCGTTTTTCCAGCAGGACGGCCAGGTTTTCCAGAAGATCGTGGACGACCCGCACGTGGAGCTGGCGCGCTATGACCTGATGGGCTCGCAGGATCCCGAGCGTGACGCCTATCGGCTGGCGTCGTCGATTCAGCGCACGGTGATGCCGCTGAGCGGTCCGCTGTTCAAATTCGCGTTGATGCAGACCCGCATCGATGAGTTCTATTTCTTCGTCTGCTGCCACCACATCGTGACCGACGGCGTGGGCCTGGCACTCGTTCTGCATCGCGTCGCCACGGTCTACAGCGCTATTGCATCCGGCGCGTCCGTTCCGCCCGCGTTTTTCGGGTCGCTGACCGATCTCATCGACAACGAGCTCGAGTACGAAGCGTCCAGCGACTACATCAACGATCAGGCCTATTGGAGCGCGAGCCTGCGGCCGGAAAACGAACCACGTTATCGGCTGGCCGCCGCCGCGAACGGGCGCGATTGGGATGCGTTTTCCGTTCCCGTTCAACTGGACCCGGCCGCGGTGGCCAAGATGGACGAGCTGGCGCGGGCGTTGGGGATGCGCCGATCGTCGGTGCTGACCGCGGCCTGCGCGCTGCTGGTGCGTGGCTGCGACATCGAGGGTTCGGAGGTCGTGTTCGACTTTCCGGTCAGCAGGCGGGTGGATTCCGAGGTCAAGTTGGTGCCCGGGATGGCGTCCGGCGTCGTCCCATTGGTGTTGACGGCGTCGCCGGGGTCGACGGTCGCCGAGTTTTGTGAGCATGTCGACACGCGGATCCGCGAAACGGTTCGGCACCAACGGTTCCCGGTGCACGCGATCGAGAACACCGCGCGTTATCGCGCCTCCGGGCAGGCATCGAACCGGATCGCCGTCAATTTCATTCCGACGACGCACCTGACGGATCTCGCCGGTTCCGCCGTGACGGCGACGCTGACCCACGACGGTTTGGGGGATCAGTTCCGGCTGGTCTTTTTCCGGGACGAGGAAAAGCTTTATCTCAGCACCCCCGGCGCTGGCCAGTTGTTTGCGAACTGCGATGTGCACGACTTGGCACGGCGGCTGGAGCGGGTGTTTGCGGCGATGACCGCCGATCCCGGCCGGTGGCTGTCGTCGATGGATCTGCTCGGCGAGTCTGAGCAGGCCCGCATCGATGATTGGGGCAACCGGTCGGTGCTGACCGAGCCGACGGCGTCGGTGTCGATTCCAGGTTTGTTCACCGCGCAGGTCGCGCGCGCCGCCGACGCGGTGGCCGTGACCTATGAGGGCCGCGGCATGACGTATCGCGAGCTCGATGAGGCGTCGAACCGGTTGGCGCACTTGCTGGCCGGCCAGGGGGTGGGCCCGGGCGAGCGGGTGGCGTTGCTGCTGTCGCGGTCGGCCGAGGCGATCGTGTCGATCTTGGCGGTGTTGAAGACCGGGGCGGCGTATGTGCCGATCGATCCGGCGGTCCCGGCGGCCCGCACCGAATTCATGGTCGACGACGCCATGCCGATCGCCGCGCTCACCACCGCAGGACTGGCCGACCGGCTGCAGCACTGCGACGTACCGATCATCTACGTTGACGACCCCCGGATCGCGACCCAGCCCAGCACGGGCTTGCCCGCCCCGGACGCCGAGGACGTCGCCTACCTGATCTACACCTCGGGCACCACCGGTGTCCCCAAAGGCGTTGCCATCACTCACCACAACGTGACGCAGCTGATGGCTTCGCTCGACGACAACCTGGGGCTGGTGGGCCAGGTCTGGTCGCAGTGGCATTCGTTGGCCTTCGACGTCTCGGTCTGTGAGATCTGGGGTGCGCTGCTGCACGGTGGTCGGCTGGTGGTGGTGCCCGAGTCGGTGGCGCGCTCCCCGGAAGACTTCCACGCCTTGCTGGTTGCCGAACAGGTCAGCGTGTTGAGTCAGACCCCGTCGGCGTTTTACGCGCTGCAAACCGCCGACGCGCTGTCGCCCGAGCTGGGCGATCAGCTGAAGCTCCAAACGGTGATATTCGCCGGCGAAGCGCTTGAACCACAACGTCTTCGGACCTGGCTGGACAACCACCAGGGCTTGCCGCGGCTGATCAACATGTACGGCACCACCGAGACCACGGTGCATGCCTCGTTCCGCGAGATCGTTCGCAGCGACGTCGGCAGCACGGCCAGTCCCGTCGGGGGGCCGCTGGAGCACCTCGGCTTCTTCGTGCTGGACGGGTGGTTGCGGCCGGTGCCCGCCGGTGTGGTCGGTGAGCTGTATGTCGCCGGCCGTGGAACTGGGCACGGTTACCTGCGCCGGGCGGGTTTGACGGCGTCGCGGTTTGTGGCCTGCCCCTTCGGCGGGCCGGGCGCGCGGATGTATCGCACCGGGGACCTGGTCTGCTGGGGCGCCGACGGGCAGCTGCAGTATCTCGGGCGGGCCGACGAGCAGGTCAAGATCCGCGGGTTCCGCATCGAACTCGCCGAGGTCGAAGCGGCGCTGGCCGGCGTGGACGGGGTGCAGCAGGCGGTGGTCATCGCCCACGAGGATCACTCCGGGCACAAGCGCCTGGTGGGGTATGTGACCGGCAGCGCCGACCCGGCCGCCGCGCGCGCGACGCTGGCCGAGCGGCTCCCCGACTACATGGTGCCGGCGGCGGTGGTCGCGTTGCAGGCGCTGCCGCTGACGGTCAACGGCAAGCTCGACAAACGTGCCTTGCCGGCACCGGAGTATCACGACGCCGACGGTTATCGCGCCCCCGACAGCGCGGTCGAGGAGCTCCTGGCCGGCATCTACGCCCAGGTCCTCGGACTGGAGCGGGTCGGCGTCGACGACTCGTTCTTCGAGCTCGGCGGCGACAGCATCCTGTCGATGCAGGTGGTGGCCCGGGCCCGAGCGGCCGGTGTGGTGTGCCGGCCGCGCGACATCTTCGTCGAGCAGACCGTGGCCCGGCTGGCCCGGGTGGCCGATATGGCCAACGATGCGGGCGGCCGGGTCGATGAGGGTCTCGGACCGGTGGTATCCACCCCGATCATCCGCTGGCTGGAAAGCGTCGACGGTCCCGTCGACCAGTTCAACCAGACGGTGGTGGTGCATGCCCCCGCCGGGGTGATCGAGGCCGACGTCGTGGTCGTGCTGCAGGCCTTGCTGGATCGGCATGCCATGTTGCGCCTGCGCGTCGACGGCGGCGCCCGGGGCTGGTCCTTGACGGTGCCCGAGGTTGGATCGGTGGATGCGCGTGAGTGCGTGCGCACCGTCGATGTGTTGTCCGAGGAGGCGCTGGCCCAGGCGCGGTCGCGGCTGGACCCCGCGGCCGGCGTGATGCTGAGCGCTGTGTGGGCAGCCTCCACCGGCCAGTTGGCGTTGATTTGTCACCATCTGGCCGTCGACGGGGTGTCCTGGCGAATCCTGTTGGAGGACATCAACATTGCGTGGGCCCAGCGTCACAGCGGGCAGCCAGTGGCGTTGCCGGCCGGCGGGACGTCGTTTGCCCGGTGGGCGAAGCTACTGGCCGGACAGGCGCACGCCGCCGACGTGATGGACCAGGCCGAGACGTGGCGCCAGTTGGCCGCGATGCATAGCGCGTTGCCGGCGGTGCAACCGGCGGTGGATACGTATGCGACTGCGGGAGTGTTGTCGGCGGAGCTGGATGTCGAGACGACCCGGATGCTGCTCGGCGAGGTACCGGCGGCCTTCCACGCCGGCGTGCAGGACATTTTGTTGATTGCGTTCGGGCTGGCGCTGGCGGAGTTCTTGGGCACCGGCAGCGCCCCGATCGGAGTCGATGTCGAGGGACACGGGCGTCACGAGGAGCTGGCCGCCGATGTGGACCTGTCGCGCACGGTCGGATGGTTTACCACCAAATACCCGGTCTCCCTGGCCGTCGGCGGGCTGTCCTGGGAGCAGGTGGGAGCCGGTGAAGCCGCGCTTGGTGCGGTGCTCAAGGACGCGAAAGAGCAGCTCCGGGCCGTCCCGGACGGTGTGACCTACGGGCTGCTGCGCTACCTCAACAACGATGTCGACCTGGCCGAGTCGGACCCGCCGGTCGGGTTCAACTATCTCGGTCGGCTGGGCGCCCCCGCGTCCCAGGCATCGGGCGATCTGTGGCAGCTCAGCCAGGAAGACTGGTCGCTGACCTCCGCAGCGGCCGCGGTGCCGACGCCGCTGATGCACACGCTGGACCTCAATGCCGGCACCGTGGACACCGAGGCCGGCCCGCGCCTGCACGCCAACTGGACCTGGGCACCGTCGGCGCTGAACCGCGCGCAAATCAGCCGGCTGAGCCGGTTGTGGTTCGAGGCCCTGGCCGGCATCTGCGCGCACGTGCGCAGCGGTGGGGGTGGGCTGACGCCGTCTGACATCGCACTTGCCGGTCTTAGCCAGCAGCAGATCGACGAGCTCCAGCGACAATATGCGGATTGCTGACGTCCTGCCGCTGACCCCGCTGCAACAGGGGCTGCTATTTCACGCCAGCACTGCGCTAGGTAGCGACGATCTGTATGCGGTGCAACTGGATATCACCGTTACCGGCCCGCTTGACCCGCATCGCCTGCGCGATGCGGTGCAGGCAATGGCCAACCGGCATCCCAACCTCGCGGCCCGATTCAGCGAACAGTTCGACCAGCCGGTGCAGATCATCCCGGCTGATCCGGAGGTGCCGTGGCGCTATGTGGAGCTCGACGGCGATGACGGCGATGACATCGAGCGGCTGTGCGCCGTCGAACGCGCCTCGGTCTGCGAACTCGGTACCGAACTGCCCTTTCGGGCCGCCTTAATCCGCACCGCGGCCGACCGGCACCGCTTTGTGCTGACCTTTCACCACATCGTGGTCGACGGCTGGTCACTGCCGATCGTGCTGCAGGAAATCTTCGCCAGCTATCACCGACAGCGGCTGCCCGCGGCCGCGCCCTATCGCCGGTTCGTCACCTGGCTGGCCGATCAAGACTTCGCGTCCGCCCACGCGGCGTGGCGGGAGGCGTTCGCCGGTTTCGATACGCCGACACTCGTGGGCGGCCCTAACCCGTTGCGGCTCGGGCGGCGAAGCGTCGCGTCGTTTCGGGTCGCCGAGGAGACCACCAAGGCCATCGGTGAGTTGGCGCGCTCCTGCCACACCACGGCCAACGTCGTGCTACAGGGCGCGTGGGCGCAGCTGCTGACCCTGCTGACGGGCCGGCACGACGTCGCGTTCGGTATCACCGTCTCGGGTCGGCCGCCCGACGTACTCGGGGCGGACTCGATGGTGGGGCTGCTGATCAACACGGTGCCGATGCGCGCTCGCATCACGGCAGCGACCACCACCGCGGACCTACTGGAGCAGCTGCGAACCACGCACGGCAATACGCTTGACCACCAGCATCTGGCGCTGCGCGAGATCCACCGCGCCACGGGTCACGACCAGCTGTTCGACACGTTGTTCGCGTTCGAGAATTACCCGCTCGATACCGATGGACTGCTGGGCGTCGACGGGTTGGCGGTAACCGAGTTCACCAACCACGAATACAACCACTACCCGCTCGCGGTGCAAGTGTCGCCCGGCAGCGAGTTGCGCTTACGCGTCGAATTCGACACCGACGTGTTCGACGCGTCCACCATCGACACACTGATCGAGCGGCTGCAGCGGATCCTTGCGACGATGACGACCGACCCGGCGCGGCGGTTGTCGTCGACGGATCTGCTCGACGAGCCGGAGCGGGCCCGCCTCGATGCGTGGGCCAACCGCGGGGTGTTGACCGGACCGGCGAAGTCCACGGAGTCGATCCCGGCGCTGTTTGCCGCGCAGGCGGCCCGCGCCCCGGAGGCGGTGGCGCTGACCTTCGATGGCCGCGGCATGACATACCGCGAACTGGACGAGGCGTCGAATCGGTTGGCGCGCTTGCTGATCGGCCAGGGCGCCGGTCCGGGTGAGCGGGTCGCGCTGCTGTCGTCGCGGTCGGCGGAGGCGATCGTGGCGATCCTGGCGGTGCTGAAAACCGGTGCGGCGTACGTGCCGATCGACCCGGCGGTGCCGGCGGCGCGGATGGAGTTCGTACTCGGTGATGCCGCGCCCGCCGTCGCCATCACCACCGGCGAGCTGGCCGAGCGGCTGGCCGGGTCCGGTCTACCGGTCGTCGATCTCGACGACCCGCGGATTCGCTCCCAACCCGCCACGGCGTTGCCGGCGCCGGACGCCGAGGACGTCGCCTACCTGATCTACACGTCGGGAACGACCGGCGTCCCCAAGGGGGTCGCCATATCCCACCGCAACGTGACCGAATTGCTGGACGCCGCGCGCGATCGCCTCGAGATGGCGGAACGGGTTTGGTCGCAGTGGCATTCGTTGGCATTCGACGTCTCGGTGTGGGAGATGTGGGGTGCGCTGCTGCATGGCGGTCGGCTGGTGGTGGTGCCCGAGTCGGTGGCGCGCTCACCCGAAGACTTCCTCGCCCTGCTGGCCGCCGAACGGGTCAGCGTGTTGAGCCAGACCCCGTCGGCGTTTTACGCGCTGCAAACCGCCGAGGCGCTGGCGCCCGAGCTCGGCCGACAGCTGAGCCTCGAGGCGGTGGTGTTCGCCGGGGAAGCCCTTGAACCACAACGTCTTCGGGCATGGCGGGGCAACCACCAAGGGTTGCCGCGGCTGATCAACATGTATGGCACCACCGAGACGACCGTGCATGCCTCGTTCCGCGAGATCGTCGGCGACGACGTCGACGGCAACGTCAGCCCGATCGGTGTGCCCCTGGCCAATCTGGGCTTTTTCGTGCTCGACGGCTGGTTGCGGCCGGCGCCCGCGGGCGTGGTCGGGGAGCTGTACGTCGCGGGTTCGGGGGTCGGCTACGGGTATGTGCGCCGGGCCGGTTTGACCGCGTCCCGGTTCGTGGCGTGCCCATTCGGCGGACCCGCGGCACGCATGTACCGCACCGGGGACCTGGTCTGCTGGGGCGCCGACGGGCAGCTGCGGTATCTGGGCCGCGCCGATGAGCAGGTCAAGATCCGCGGGTTCCGCATCGAGCTGGGCGAAGTCCGCGCGGCCTTGGCCGGTGTGGACGGGGTGGAGCAGGCGGTGGTGATCGCCCGCGAGGACCGCCCCGGCGACAAGCGCCTGGTGGGCTACGTGACGGGGAGCGTCGAGCCGGCCACGGCGCGCGCGAGGCTGGCCGAGCGGCTGCCCGAGTACATGGTCCCCGCCGCGGTGGTGGTGTTGGACGCGCTGCCGTTGACGGTCAACGGCAAGCTCGACAAACGGGCCCTGCCGGCGCCGGAATACTCGGACGCCGATCGCTATCGCGCTCCGGCCACAGTCGCCGAGGAGACGCTGGCCGGGATCTACGCCCAGGTGTTGGGGCTGGACCGGGTCGGGGTCGACGAGTCGTTCTTCGACTTGGGCGGGGATTCGCTGTTGGCGATGCGCGTGATCGCCGCGGCCAACAAGTCTTTGGACGCCGGCCTTTCGGTGCGGGATCTGTTCGAGGCGCCCGCGGTGGCGCAGCTGGCGCCCCGCGTCGGCGCGGAGGGGAACAGTTTGGAGCCGTTGGTGGCCGGGGAGCGGCCGGCGGTGATTCCGCTGTCGTTTGCCCAGAGCCGGTTGTGGTTCCTGGACCAGTTGGAGGGTCCGTCCCCCGTCTACAACATGGCCGTGGCGTTGCGGCTGGGTGGGCGCCTCGACGCCGATGCGCTGGGTGCGGCGCTGGCCGACGTGGTGGGCCGCCACGAGTCGCTGCGCACGCTGTTCGCGGCGCCCGACGGAGTACCGCGGCAGCTGATCGCCCCCGTCGAACGGGCCGATTTCGGTTGGCAGATCATCGACGCCACCGACTGGCCGGAAAGCCGCCTCAATGGAGCCGTCGACGAGGCGGTCCGCTCTGGTTTCGACCTGGGAGCCGAAATTCCTTTGCGGGCAAGGCTTTTCCGCGTCGCCGACGACGAGCACGTGCTGGTGGCCGTCGTGCATCACATCGCCGCCGACGGGTTGTCGGTGCGACCGCTGGTGAGTGATCTGGGCCAGGCGTATGCCAGCCGATCCATGGGGCAAGCCCCCGACTGGGCGCCCTTGCCGGTGCAGTATGTCGACTACACGCTGTGGCAGCGCCAGCAGCTGGGCGACTTCGACGACGGTCAGAGTCGCATCGCCGCGCAGCTGGCGTACTGGGAGGACGCGCTGGCCGGGCTCCCCGAGCGGTTGCAGCTTCCCACCGATCGACCCTATCCGCCCGTCGCCGATTACCGCGGCGCCAAAGTCGCGGTGAATTGGCCGGCGGAGCTGCAGCAGCAGATCGCGCGAGTGGCGCGCGAGCACGACGCGACCGGTTTCATGGTTGTCCAGGCCGCACTGGCGGCGCTGCTGTCCAAGCTGAGCGCCAGCAGCGATGTGGCGGTGGGATTCCCGATCGCCGGGCGGCGTGATCCCGCGCTGGACGACTTGGTGGGTTTCTTCGTCAACACGTTGGTGCTGCGGGTCGATCTGGCCGGTGATCCCACCGCCGCCGACTTGGTGGACCAGGTGCGCCAGCGCAGCCTCGCCGCCTACGAGCACCAAGACGTGCCCTTCGAGGTCCTGGTGGAGCGGCTCAACCCCAGCCGAAGCCTGACCCATTCCCCGCTGATTCAGGTGGTGTTGGCCTGGCAGCACGACGAGCCCGCGACGCTGAACCTCGGCGACCTGCGAATCACCCCGCTGCCGGTGGACACCCACACCGCCCGCATGGACTTGACGTTTTCGTTGGCCGAACATTGGACCGACAGTGGCGAACCCGCCGGGATCGGCGGGGACGTGGAGTTTCGCACCGACGTGTTCGACGCGGCCAGCATCGAGGGGTTAGTCGAGCGGTTGCGACGGGTGTTGGTGGCCATGACCACCGACCCGAAGCGCCGGTTGTCGTCGGTGAATCTCCTCGACGCCGGCGAGCGCGCCCGGCTCGACGAGATCGGCAACCGGTCCGTCTTGAGCGCCGGCGAATCGTCGTCGGTGTCGATCCCGGAGTTGTTTGCCGCGCAGGTGGCGCGCGCTCCCGACGCGGCGGCGCTCAGTTGCGGCGAACACTCGTGGACGTATCGCGAGTTGGATGTGGCGTCGAATCGGTTGGCGCACTTGCTTTCCGGCCACGGCGCGGGCCCGGGGGAGTCGGTGGCGCTGCTGTTTTCCCGGTCGGCCGAGGCGATCGTGGCAATTTTGGCGGTGCTCAAGACCGGGGCGGCCTATGTGCCGATCGACCCGGCGCTGCCGGTGGCCCGGATCGGGTTCATGGTGGCCGATGCCGCGCCCGCCGCCGCGATCACCACCGCGGAGTTCGCCGACCGGCTACAGGGGCACGGGGTGGCGGTCATCGATATCGGCGACCCGCGGATTCGCGCCCAGCCCGACACGGCTTTGCGGGCGCCGGCGAGTGACGATATCGCGTACCTGATCTACACCTCGGGCACGACGGGTGTCCCCAAAGGCGTGGCGGTCACCCACCGCAACGTCACCCAGCTGGTGGAAAAGCTGCACGCGGACCTACCGCCGGGACCGGGACAGGTGTGGTCGCAGTGGCACTCCTACAGCTTCGACGTCTCGGTCTGGGAGATCTTCGGTGCGCTGTTGCACGGCGGGCGCCTGGCGGTCGTGCCCGAGGCGGTGGCGCGCTCGCCGGAGGACTTCCACGCCTTGCTGGTCGCTGAAAACGTCAGCGTCCTAGGCCAAACCCCGTCCGCCGTGGGCATGTTGTCGCCGGAGGGTCTGGATTCGACGGCGTTGATCGTCGCCGGCGAGGCCTGCCCGACCGAGTTGGTCGATCGATGGGCGCCGGGACGGGTGATGATCAACGCCTACGGGCCCACCGAGGCCACGGTCTATGCGGCGATGAGTGCGCCGCTGGCCGCGGGGTCGGGGGTGGCGCCGATCGGCTCGCCGGTGCCGGGCGCGGCGTCGTTTGTCCTCGACGAGTGGTTGCAGCCGGTGCCGGCCGGGGTGGTCGGGGAGTTGTATGTGGCCGGTCGCGGCGTGGCGTGTGGGTATGTGCGCCGCGCGGGGTTGACGGCGTCGCGGTTTGTGGCGTGCCCGTTCGGCGGGGCCGGGACTCGCATGTATCGCACCGGGGACCTGGTGCGCTGGGGCGCCGACGGGCAGTTGCAATACCTGGGCCGCGTCGACGATCAGGTCAAGATCCGCGGCTATCGCATCGAACTCGGTGAAGTCCAGGCGGCGCTGGCCGCCGCCGACGGCGTGGAGCAGGCGGCGGTGATCGCCCGCGAGGACCGCCCCGGCGACAAACGGCTGGTGGGTTACGTGACCGGGGCCGTCGAGCCGACCCGGCTGCGCGCCAAGCTGGCCGACCAGCTGCCGCCGTATATGGTGCCGGCCGCGATCGTCGTCGTCGATGCGCTGCCCCTGACCGTGAACGGCAAACTCGACAAGCGCGCCCTGCCCGCACCGGAATACCGCGACGGCGATCACTATCGCGCCCCGTCGGGTGCGGTGGAGGAGATCCTGGCGGGCATCTACGCCCAGGTATTGGGGCTCGAGCGCGTGGGTGTCGACGACTCGTTCTTCGAGCTGGGTGGGGATTCGCTTTCGGCGATGCGGGTGATCGCGGCGGCGAATAAGTCGCTGGA